>NZ_CAUVFT010000031.1:0-25319 GCF_963551295.1 uncultured Veillonella sp. | reverse complement strand
GTTGGTAACTTGTAGGTGTCCCAAAAACGATGAGGACACGCGGTGCCGACTCATCTTTATGGCGCTGTATGATTGCCTCTAAGATATCATTATATTTCCGGACCAGCGCATTTGCCTCCCTATCACGACCGGTCATGATTCCCACATGTCGAATATGGTCCATGATGTCATCATAATTGGAGGATAAATGGTAAAAGCTAGGAATATGATTCGCATTAAAAGCTTTGCGCAATGCCGTTTGAAACGGCATTGCAATGCCGATAACGAGATTCGGGTCGGACATAATAATTCGTTCAATACTTGGAGATACAGCACTATTCATATTCGGATACTGTGCAATTTTAGCCTGCACCTCTGCCGGTAACTCCCTTGAATTTACTACGCCTACGGGGCTAACACCTAAAGCGATGAGTAATTCACTATCCGCCGAAGAAATAGATACTACACGACTTGCTACACTTGGCAACGACACAATTTGCTTCGTATCATCTTCAATCTGAATAGCACCTGCCTCGCTGAATACCTCTCGCTTGCCTTCAAAGCTCATAACCGTAGTAAAAGCTCCCACAACGGAAACAATCCCCAATAAACATAATAACGGCTTATTGATAATGATCACCTCGCAGATTACTTATGCAAGCTAAACCTCATACATTATAGTTTCAAATTAATGCCACTATATTACATACGCCAATACATACGCATCTATTTCATTCATACATTAAGGCCTCAGCATTTCATGCGTACATTAATATCTCACTATTACATACGCAAGTTAAGACCCATGCGATAAGTGGCGCCATGAATATCCCGTAAGTCTTGTTTTTCACCAAATATATTTTCAACCCCTACATACATGGATGCATTGTCATTCAACTGACGAGTAACCATGACGTTCCAAGTTTGAATATTTTTCTTTTTCGGGATACTGAGACGTGGGTTAACAACGATAGCATCGATGCCATCGAGGTAGTTAATGTAATAGTTACCCCAGAACGCACCAGTCCAACGGCCTTGATGATAATTAACACCACCACTAAATACATGACGACCACGGTTTAACAGACGATTATGGGTAACGTCATTCTTTGCATCCAAATAAGTATAGTTACCGAATACATCCCATTTATCATTGAGTTTATGATTTACAGATAATTCCACACCTTGCAATACAGCACGAGGTAAATTGGAATACGAAATATAAATACGGCGATTTGCCATATCAATACGACTGGCACCGCTTTCAATATAATTTTTAATCACATTGTGGAAGTAGGACGCCTTAACATTTGTCCGTTTCCAATCTTTTTCTACGGAGAAATCAAAGTTATAAGAGCTTTCAGGTTTCAAATTAGGATTACCTTGCAAATATATATCGAAAGCCCCTAATCGCCCTCTCGGTACATTAGATGCCATAAGCCAATGATGATACATTTCCGTCATACCAGGTGTGGAATAGCCTGCACCGTAGTTCATTTTAAAGCGAAGACTATCATTTGCTTTATAGGTAACACCAATCTTAGGCGACCAATGGCTATCAAATGTATTTGACGTATCATAACGAACCGCAGGAATAATTACCCATTTGCGACTAGGTTTCCATTGATGTTGCACAAAGTAACTACCGTAATTAATGGTTGCCTTACCCGCGGTATCTGTAATGCCTTCTCGAGTTCTTGACCATGCAATGGAGCCATTATTAATACGCGTACTAATCGCTTCTTGACGGCGGAATTGAACGCCATAAGTCAAGAGATTCTTCTTATTGATTGCCGTGTTAACCTGTGCATCTGTAATCCATTCTTTATTATAATATTCATCCCAAATGGATAGTTTTTTTATGCCACCCGTGCGTTTATATTGATCATAAGTGTCTTTGTAATGATTGTAATAAGACTGCACCATAAGCGATGACCGACCGCGACGACCATTCCAACGAAGGCCTGTACTTGTAGTAGTCGTATTTTTATCAACCGATTGAGTTAAAGCACTGCCTTTTCTCGTATTCATATCCAAGTCTTCAGTTTCTCGATCTATAAAGAAGGAAAATTTATCCCTTTTTCCTGCTTGATAAGATACGTCAAAATGAAGCGGTATCCTGTCACCATGATAGTTATTATCCGATCCAGAATCATTATTTCCCGCTATATTTCTGCGAATACCGGCACCGATCGACCCGTTCCACTTTCCTTGTTGTCCACTACGAGCCAATACATTGAAGTTATATCCCGTCGCACTCGATGCATCACGCCGAGAAATTTCAGTATTAACCTCTACACTTGGCTTTCTGGATTGCTTTGTAATAATATTAATAACCCCACCGTTCGCCTCGGAACCATAAAGGGCACTCGACGGACCACGAATTATTTCAATGCGTTCCACATTATCCATGCCTTGACGAAGCCAGCCCATGGCATTAGCTCTCGTTTTCGTCAACTCTCCCGTAACACGTCGTCCATCAATAAGAATTAATGTATGACGAGATTCGGCGCCACGCATCGTAATATTTTGTCCACCATGAGCATCGGTGCTGAAAGCAACGCCTGGCACACTTTGTAAGGCTTGCTCTAAATTACGATATTGGCGATCTTTAATTTCCTCTTGTGAAATAATCGTTGTCGCGATTGGCACATCGCGAACTAATGCCTCCGTACGAGTAGCCGTAACCGTAATATCTTTCATGCGTCTTGACTGCTCATCACTTACAGTATTTTGAGATTCATTCATACTATCTACACTTGTAGAACTATTATTTTCTGCACCTACCACACCTGCAACAGACGTTAGATATACAACACACAATAGTGCTGCCCATGACTTTTTCATCACACACCTCCAGAAAATATATTAGGGCTCTAATAGTATAAAACGATATCTAATCTCAATTATATATTCATCAGGAATAACTATCAATATTATTTTATGTTATCAAAGTAATATATATACATATAAAAAAACTAGTATCCATAAAGACACTAGTTTTTCATTATACTTATAAATTATAGTGAATTGTAATATCTGCATATTGTTGTGTACCTGTAGAATTTTCAGCGCCACCAATACTGCGAGCATATTCCATAGCATGCTCTGATAACATAGGATCATCAGAATTAAGAACTTCCACACTGGCAACACTGCCACCTGGGGCAAAATAAATTCTTAGTGTTACATCACCTTGAATTCCCATAGTGTATGCATCTGTAGGGTAATTACTATTAATTGCACTTTGTAAATTACTCCAATATCCATCATAACTAAATGTGCCGCCACCACCGACATCTACTTCGGTGCCTCCTGTACCCTCACGATTGCTAAGCCCTTCTCCACTTCCTGTTGATGCATACCCAATTCCAGGACCTTCAGGCCCGACAAGTCCACTCCCCGTATTGCTACCGACAGAAGATTGTTTAATAGTACCTGTTTCACCAACACTCGCTTGTTGACTAGACGGACTTATATCACTTTTTGTAGGAACAGCAGAGTTTCCATTTTGTCCTCCATGACCGGCTCCACCGTTATCAGATTGAACTTTATTATTTTCCAATTCTTTTTGGTGTTGAAGCTCATGAACCTTCTCTTCTTTAATCTGCTCTTTAATTTCTTCTACTTGTTTCTCCGCTTCCTGTTCCGTTAGAAAATTAATTTGCAAAGATCCGGTCATTTGAGATTCGATGTAATCAGAAAAGGAAATAAAAGCAACACCAACCGTAATAATACTGATAATAGTAGCAATAACAAAGGCTTTTTTATAGGTCATATGTGGGTATTTCCACACATCTATATATTTTTTCGCCATAGCATCACCTATTTATTAACAGTGGCAATACTAATACTTGCAGCGCCAGCTACTTTCATATCATCCATTAACTCCACGACCTTGCCATAGCTCAAATCCTTATCGGCACGAATAAGGAAATTTTGATTTTTATTCTCTCCAATCTTGGCTTTCACAGAGCTAATAAGCTGTTCTTTCGTCACATACCCATCATCTATCATCAGCTGCCCAGATTTTTCAAAATCAATTAAAACCGGGCGCAACTCAGCGGACTGCTGCGTTTTCGTTTTTGGCAGCATAATAGATAAGGATTGTTGTGGAATTGTATATATGGTGCTAATCATAAAAAATACGAGCAAGAAAAAGATGATATCAATCATAGGAATAACCATTAAAGTAGGCTTTTCTCCCTCCATACGACTCATTCGTTTCATGCAGCATGCCCCCGATCATAAGAATCTAAAACACGAGAAAATGAATCTTCTAAACGAGATATCGTCATGCGTACATGATGGGTAAATGCAGCATGGAAACATAACGCTACAATAGCCACGCAAAGCCCGGAAGCAGTTGCGACAAGGGCTTCCCCCACACCACCGGTAATAGCAGTAGGTACCGCACCGTCAGCACCGAATACCTGAAAGGCACCAATCATACCCGTTACAGTACCAAGCAAGCCTAATAATGGTGCTATCGTAACAATGGTAGAGAGCCAATCAAGGCCACGAGAAGCGTGCGTATAAACATGAGCCACCATATCCTCCATTTTAGACTGCAATACATTACGATCCTGACACTGTCCAAGCACGCGAGGTAGATTATACGAAATATTAGCTGTATATTTAGATTCTAAGGTAGTTAATAAGGATTGCCAGTTCATTTCGCTCCCTTCTAATGCATCATTCAGAGCAAACATTTCCCGCTTCAATTGTCGATAATAAGCTATACGTTCAATCGCTATAGCTACGGCAATGATAAGGGCCACTAGTAACGGCCACATAACAAATCCACCATGTAAGAATAATTCCCAAGCCTCTTTCATCGTAAACCTCCTTTATTAACAGCTTAATTCTATAAACTTATTTTCTCCCCTACTAAACTAGTTTTAAATAAATCAAGTTGCATCAAAACGATAATCAAAATCACTTAATAAGTCTACCATATCATACTATATTTTCCAATATCATATAAATACCAGTCATTATAAAGGATATTATAAATTATAAACCTGAAATAATTTTGAACTTACGTCTCAATTGCAACACAAAAAGAGACCTTGCTTTGATCAAGGTCTCTTTTTATTAAATTATATTTCCACTAACAAAATCACATCGTACATAATCAGTACTATTGCAATTCAGTAGTTTGTGTCTTTACTTCGCGAGCCGTAGTAAATGCTGCTAATTCTGCATCACCAGCACCAAGAATGACTTTATTAGCAACTAACGCATTAGCCGCTGTTTTAGCATCTTGTAAAGTAATTCCAGCACGAGGAGCACTAATTGTGACTGATGTGCTTTTACCACCGACCGTAGAAAATGTAAGATATACAACGCGTTTTTCCGCCATGTGGGCGCCTCCTTTCACGTTTCATAAACAAGTTCATCGAATCTAGATAGGCTATAAACATGTTAGATTACAAATATACGTATCTTCGATTCATATCAATAAGGATGGGAATGTGTGGACTTGCTATTTCTACACCTTTTTACGACTATATAAGAATGTACGAAACCAGCAATTAAAAATGTGTTTGGATCACCTAAAACAAAATGGTAGAAAACCTACACTTAATGTCCTAAGGATACTTCATTGACGCGGACCACGTCGGACAAGCTGTGGTCATACAAGGCTGCCAGCGCATTACCAACGGTTTTCACATGATCGTCAGACGCTTCTTCCGCAACACGAGTATAGGTTACGTCTTTGTACTTCGGCGCATCTTCGGTACCGATGTTAAAACGCAACACCAATTTAGTGCGTTTAATGTTAGCCATCGTATCACCTCCTTTCACCCTCTTATATTCCTGAGGCCCTCATTCGACAACCCTCTTGCCGTTATTTAAGGTACTTATGGTGAAAGTAGCTGAACTCTGACTGTAATACTATAAATTGAAATAGAAAAAGACCTCTACCTAATGTTATCTAGAAGTTTATCAATCTAGATAACACCGGTAAAGGTCTATAAAGTGCTCTTACTACGAGTACTATCCATATACATATTATTCGGTTTTCAAAGCCAACATAAAGTCATATGCTTTAACAGCGGCTTCAGTGTCCACAAAATGTAGAGGATTTAACATACGACAGAATTTAAAAAGATATTCATGTTTATCCAGAATGTCTTTTATATGTAGAACGATCTCACGGGCTGTACAAGCTGAGCTATAGCCATTCATCATAGCATATAGATAACATATAGGTAAATTATCCTCTCGGAAAAAACTGTGAACAAAGACGAGTAAATCCCAGCCTTGCGGTGTTAACTCAGGCCAACGACGGCTATTCTCCCAATCTAGCAGAGTAATCTTATCTTCTTCTGGCTCATAAGTAATGTCTCGCATGGCAGGACGACCATGGCTTAAACCATAATCATGCAAGCGCCCCAATGTCTTGCCAAACATATAAAAAATATGACTTAACATATCTTGCAAACTATCATCCTCTGGATGTTGAGCAGGCAATTGGCTATAATATGTTAACGTTTTGCCACAATCTTCTGTAACAAAATAATGTTCTCTAAAACCAGCAATAACAGGAGCTACTGGTAATTGCGTATTCACAAAAGAAATCTTGTAAAACTCATAATCAAAAGAAGCTCTAGGTGCGGGCTTAATCCAACTAGAGCGATGGTTACTTATATCCTGTTTTACAAAGTACTGTTTGTTGTTAAAATCCACAGAAAAAACACGATGTTCTGTCTCTTGATCAATCATTCGATCGATATATTCTAATAGCATATCATTCATTATTTTCCCCCCGTATATACACTCTATAATGCTAATCACCCTCTCAAAGCATAATAACTAGTATTTCCAATATAATATCTCCCAAATTTATATTGTATAGTCTAGTATATATAGCATTATAATAATTTATGAATTACAACATATTAGCTATTACTCATATAAGTGTATACAATTTGTGTACTTATTATACTACAATTATCAATCGATATCAAAATCAAATTTATTTATAAAGTTAGTATTTTACTGTATTTATTTTACATTTATCGGTTTATATATATTTCACGATTAATATTTCAGTACACTTAAATCCAAATCTATTACCATTAATATTACTGGAGCTCTATTTATAAAAAAGAAAAATCCCCTAGCCTAAGCTAGGGGATTCTTCTGGTAATTATGATAATAGGTTTAGATTCAGACTACTATATAGACCAACTCTGATCATGTCTAAATCAAACGAATTAACCTACAAATTTTGTCACTGCCGCAGTATCAGTTAAGTGACGTTTAGGCATACCCATTTCAGCAGGAGAAATGCCAAGAGCAAGACCTACTAATTGGGACATGTGCAAGATTGGCATATCTTTGCCACCGCCAACAACTTCTTTAGCTTCTTTTTGGAACATATCAAGTTGCATTTGGCAAAGTGGGCAAGGAGTAACTACGCAATCTGCACCTTCTGTTGCCGCATCTTTATTGATAGAGCCAGTCATTTGCATTACGGAATCATGCGCAGGGTATACAGCATGGAAACCGCAGCAATCAAGTTTACGGGAGAAGTCGATTGGTGTAGCACCGATAGCAGAGATCAAATCTGCTAAGGATGTAGGCATTTGATAATCTTCGAAGCCCAATTCAGTTTGAGGGCGAAGAATATGGCAGCCATAGTATTCAGCTACACGTAAACCAGTTAAAGGTTTAACAACTTTAGCTTTCAATTTGTCCAAACCGTAGTCGCGGATTAATACCCATAAGAAATGAGTAATATCAGTTGTACCGCGGTATTGTTTACCGATTTGAGCTAATTTTTTGTTAACTTCGTTCTTTTCTTTTTCGTTTGCATCAAGTTCATTTTTAGCTTCACGAAGCATCAAAGTACAAGTATTACATACAGTTAAAAGGTTTAAACCCTTTTCTTCTGCTAATGCAATGTTACGTGCGTTTGTAGCGAGTGTAACTTCTGGAGCGATATCTTGAACGTGGGAAGCGCCGCAGCAAGTCCAGCCGTCAAGTTCTTCCAACTCAATACCTAATTTTTTAGCTACAGCAACTGTTGCTAAGTAATCTTCTTTGGCAGCGCTTTCAAGAACGCAACCTGGGAAAAATGCGTATTTCATTATTTGCTTACCTCCTCAGCTGCTTTCATAAGTCTGCGAACACCATCAATACCGTTTACAGGTTTTTGAGGTACTACAAGTTCAAATGGGTTGATTTTGCTGTGTTTCCACAAACGCAATGCATAGAATGCTTGTTTAGCGGAATCTACAACACCATCAGATTTCAAGCTCATAGAAACTTCTTTCAAGCGACCAGTTTTGTAAAGGTCCTCTTTGAAAGCAACTGCATGGCGAACGCCTTTGCTGTTAGTAAGACCAGCTTTTGTAGCTTCTTTACGCAAGTTGGAAATGTCTTGAGCAGGTTTTAAGTGTTTAGGGCAACGGGAGATACAGTTCATGCAGTGAACGCATTTCCAAAGACCGTTGTCGAATGCAGGTTGAATGTGAGCCATAGGTGCATCATCACGGCTATCCAATACGAAACGGTTAGCTTTTGTGAATACATATGGTTCCAAGAAGTCGTCTTCGCGAGCAGTCAATTTGTTACATTCAGACGCACAGCAACCGCAAAGGATACATTCTGTACCAGCAACGAATTTTTTGAAGTCAGCTGGAGTTTGGCGAACGATTTTGTCCCCTTCGTTGAATTCAGCTTTAAGGAAAATCCAAGGAGCAACTGTTTTCAAGCGATCAACTTTGGATTCCCAATCAACAACTAAGTCACGGATAACACGGAAGTTGCCGATTGGAGCGATTGTCAATTCGTCTGTGCCATAACGTTCTGTTAATTCATCGATTTTAGATTCACAGCCGAGCATCGCTTCGCCATTTACACGAATGGAGCAAGCGCCGCAAACTGCGGAACGGCAAGCTGCCAAGAATGTCAATGTTGGATCTTGAGTATCTTTAATTTTTTGAAGGCCCCAGAGGATTGTACGGTCAGGTTCGTAATCGAATTTGAAAGTCTGTACAAACGCGCGACCTTGTTGGTAACGGTGAATATGGTAGGTGATTTGTCTCATCTTAGTACTTCCTTTCTTGTGGTTCGTATTTAGTGAACACTACGTCGCGTTCTGTTAATTCGTATTGACCGTCAGCACCTAATTTGATCAAGGAATGTTTTAAGTATCTTTCATCATTACGTTTAGGATGGTCTTCACGAATATGAGCACCACGAGATTCACGGCGGTGTAAAGCGCCCATAGCAATAGCTTTTGCTACTGTTAACATGGAGCCAATTTCACAATAGTTTACGAATGCCATGTTGTAAGTACGTTCAGGGTCACCTACATAACAAGTTTTATAATCTTCAATCAATTGTTCGATTTCTTTTAATGCTTCAGTAATACCTTCTTCATTACGGAAGATACCTACTTTATTCCACATTGCATCAGCCAATGCATCGCGGATTTCTACAACCGGACGACCGCCTTCACGGGATGTTACTTCTGTGAAACGAGCTTCCCAAGCTTTTGCAGCTGCAGCAAGTTCCGCATCTACGTTAGGTTGTTCATGTGTTTCAGCATAATCAGCTGCGCCAGCACCGGATACTTTACCGAATACTACGCCGTCTGCCAAGGAGTTACCACCCAAGCGGTTCGCACCGTGGATGGAGATACAAGATGCTTCGCCAGAAGCGAACAAACCAGGCAATTCACATGCACAAGTTTTGTAATCCACTACGTCGATACCGCCCATTGTATAGTGACATGTTGGACGAATAGGTACCGGTTGAGTCAATGGATCACAATGTTCGAAAGTCATAGCCAAGTCACGAATACCATGAAGTTTTTCGATGATAACTTCAGGACCTAAGTGACGAAGGTCAGCTACTACGTATGCGTTAAGACCGGAACCGAAACCACGACCTGCAGCGATTTCATCTTCGATTGCTTTCGCTACAACGTCACGGGATGCCAATTCCATTTTGTTAGGCGCATATTTTTTCATGAAACGTTCGCCTTCAGAATTAAGAAGATAACCACCTTCACCACGAACCGCTTCAGACATCAAGATACCGGTACGACCAAGACCAGTCGGATGGAATTGGATCATTTCCATATCCTTCAAACCATTACCGGCACGGAATGCTGCTGCCATACCATCGCCAGTGGAAAGGAATGGGTTTGTAGTACGAGTCCAGAAAATACGGCCTGCACCACCAGTAGACAAAATAATTGCTTTCGCTTTAATTTGTTCTACTTTACCTTCTTTCATGTTCCACACAACAGCGCCACCAACGTGACCTTCTGCAGATTTAACAAGATCTAAAAGGTACCATTCTTGTAAGAAGTGTACGCCTTCTTTCAAGCATTGTTCGTAAGTTGTGTGCAAAATAATATGACCAGTTTTATCCGCAGAGTAGCAAGTACGTGGATAGGATTGACCACCGAAGTTACGTTGCGCAATTTTATTCTCTTCAGTACGGGAGAATGGAGCACCCATGTGGTCCATTTCAAGTACGCCTTCTGGGCAACGAGAGCAGAAGAATTCGATTGCATCTTGGTCGCCAAGATAGTCAGAGCCTTTTACAGTATCAAAAGTATGAGTTTCAACTGTATCTTCAGCTGCAACGTTGTTCAAACATGCATTTACACCGCCTTGCGCCATTGCTGTTGCAGAGCGAGTTGGGAAAATTTTAGTAATAAGAGCTACTTTTAAGCCTTTGCGACGACCTACTTCAAGAGCCGCACGCATGCCGGCGCCACCGCTACCTACTACTAGAACATCAAACTGTTCCATAATGACCTCCTCATAACTACCTATTAATAAGAAACCTGTTAGACTATCTCATTTCAAAAACTTATAAAAATTTTTGATAACCTAATCATTTTTCTTTCAAGAAAAACCCCATACTTATGCGATTTTTCTTATTCCTTTACCTATAATTATAGAGAGCATTTCAGGTCATGTCTAAACCCTATTATGCATAATTAATTTTGATTAATCTAATTGATAATTTATTTCACTTAGTATTTTTAAGGTAAAAAGAGGAGTCAAAAAAATAACTATATGAATAATTTTTACAAGAAGTTAAGAATTTTACGAAAGTAATTCGGTTCCGAAATTTTTCTACTTTTTTATTTCCTTTGGTATCTATATAATCCGCATAAATACTAGCTTTTTAATCATTACTAACAGTTTATAATAATTAATATCCATTAAATTCCTACCAAATTCACCTAGATTTTAATTATCGAAAATTATCGTTTTTCTCCGCTCATAACAAGTATTTATCCCTGTGATAATAATTATCATAAGTTTTTTTAGTGATTTATTGCACATCATCTAAAATCGATAAAATCATCCTCATCTATGCGCATACGGCAATCTTCGATATAGTTAGATTTTATTCATTAGCAGAATTCATTAAGTTTCTGTCTTTCACCATTTTTAAGGCTTTTAAAGATGAAGAAAAGTCTTGTAAACTCGCATGTACATTCATCTTTTGCTCATTACTATTGTATAAGGTATGATAATAGATAAATAAGTTATATAATATTATATATATAGTCACCTTATATGGTGTTGTAGCTTTCAAAAAAAGGAAGTTTATATATATATATAATGACTATAATTAATGTAGTTGGAGAGCTATATTTTTAAATCATACATAAGGAGAACAGAGAATGAAAATTTTACTTGTAGAAGACGAAGAAATGCTGAATGGTATCACGGCTAAATATTTACGTGCAGAGAATATGACAGTTGATACATGCTTCAACGGGCAACAAGCGATCGATTACGTTAACACATCCAGCTATGACGTTATCGTAATGGATATTATGATGCCAATCCTCGATGGTATCAGTGCTCTCGCACAAATGCGTAACGACGGTAATACAACGCCGGTATTGCTTTTAACAGCAAAGGATTCCTTACAAGATAAAGTTACAGGCCTTAACACTGGCGCGGATGATTACCTTGTAAAACCTTTCGATCTTGAAGAGTTAACTGCTCGTATTTATGCATTGGCTCGTCGTAATGCGCGTCATGCACAAAACGATATCCATGTAGGTCCACTTACCATCAATGTTCCTCAACGTACAGTTAAACGCGACGGCGAAACAATTACATTGACTGCAAAAGAATTTGACCTATTATTCTATTTAGCAAGTAACGAAAATATCGTATTATCTCGTCAACAAATCCTTGACCATGTTTGGGAATACGATTATGAAAGCTACTCTAACCTTATCGACGTATACATTAAAGATTTGCGTAAGAAAATTGATACTGATGAAAATGTAAAACTCATTCAAACGGTTCGTGGAGTAGGGTATGTCCTCAAAACAGAAAACTAATGATCCTCACCGAGATCTAGATACCATGTCTGGGGCAGCCACCGATTTATTTAATCGGCTGCCCCTAACCTTTAAAATTATGTCGTGGTATACCATCTTTTTGCTTATCATTTTGATGGTTGCATCCGCATGGATTTACGCATATACACATGAATCCGATAACAAAGAAGTGCGCGAGCGCTTACAGCAGCAAGCGATGATTATGGCTACGGATATCCGCAAGTTTAAACCGTACCAAGATAATACATTCTTCTTTGTATCAACTCAAGACGGCTATATTATTAAAGGGGCCTTGCCAGATGGGTTTCCAAACCAAACAATTCTTTCCTTAGGCCAAGTTGGTGAAATTGCTGCAGGCGATGATACCTTCTACTACTACGATACACCGGTCAATGAACCAAACTATCGTGGTATTTTGCGTGCTGTTACAAAAGTAAAAACAGCCTCTAAAAAGACGGAAAACCTTTTATACAGCCTATTATTAGGAAATATCATTTTCTTACTAATTTCCTCTCTAGGTGGTTATCTTTTCATCAAAAAAGGACTTAAGCCCGTTCGAACCTTGACGAAAACAGCTAAAGTCATCGGTAAAAATAACGACTTGAGCCGTCGTATCGACATTCCTGCTCGCACGGCAAGAGATGAAATCTACGAACTGACCACAACCTTTAACCGTATGATTTCAGGCCTTGAGGATTCTTCCAATCGTGAAAGACAGTTTAGTTCTGACGTATCTCATGAATTGAGAACACCAATTGCTGTTATTAAAGCAGAAAGTGAATTTGCTTTAAAATACGGTCGTACGGAAGCAGATTTACGGGAAGGTTTAACACATATCTTAGAGCAAGCTAAATTCATGACTAATCTTGTAAGCCAACTGCTTGATGTAGCCCGCCTTGAAAATGCACAAGGTCTAAGCTTTGCACCTGTCAATGTATCACTGATGTTATCCAATATGGTGCACGACTATACAAGACTTTGTACAGAAAATACAGATAAACAGATTACGATTACATCTCACATTGAGCCTAATTTACATATGAATGCTCACGAAGTATCATTACGTCGAGCTATCACAAACCTAGTGGACAATGCCATTAAGTTTACAAACTCTACTATTGATATTTCGGCTAAACTCGTAGGCAGAGACTTAGTCATTACCGTAACAGATAATGGTATTGGCATCGAACCTGAAGCTCTGGATCATATTTGGGATCGTATGTATCAGACGGAACAATCGCGAAACAAAAAATCTAATCACGGTATAGGTCTAGGTCTATACTTTGTAAATAAAGTTATTAACTTACACCATGGCACAGTAACTGCCATGAGTGAACCACAAGTAAAGACTACATTTACAGTGCGATTGCCGTACAACACAACGGAAGAATAACATAAAAGGGACTGCCCATTGGTCAGTCCCTTTTCTATATCAATTTTAATCCAAAAAGCCCATAATGTAGAAATTAATTAAACCATAAAAAACTAGCATATAGAAGCTCCTTCTATATGCTAGTTTTTATGTATTTAGTTTTAAAGCAACTTATAGATAATTAACTTTATCCTACAAATTGTTGCCAAAACGGCATATATACATATTCTAAGAAGGTCCATACAAGTAGACCCGCTACAGCACCAACGATAGCGCCATTAATACGAATCCAGCTGAGATCATCCTCCACCTTAGATTCAATAAAGTAAATAAATTTATCTGTACTGAGACCACCTAATACTTGACGTATGATAGTTTCAATGAGGTCATACCCTTGTTCAAGTACGTAGTCGCCAATATCGTGTAAGGTTTTTTCAATACGATTTCTAAGATCTTCTGATTGACCGTATACATTCCATAATTCAAGAGCAATATTAACTAAAACCTGAGCCGGCGTCTCCCCATTTTCATCCCCTACGAGCAATAATTCTTCTATATAAGGGCATAAATGGTTTTCGATAACAGATTCCCAATCTTGTTCGCGAATCCAACGTTTCCACGCTTCATCAAGAGCATCGCAGACTTCATGGTTCTCTTCAATATTACGAATTGGTTCTACCCATTGTCGCAACCAAGCTGTTCGTTCAGGGCTATTGGGTCGTTTCCAGCTTTCCAACATAGCATAGGCCTCTTGGACAATAGCCTCTGCCATTTCTTGATAGTTTACTACATCGGTAGCTTCGGACATAGAAATAAGGAAATCAGACCAGAAGCCTTTTCGCTTTTTCTTATGTGCCTCTTCTGCTACGACAGCGGTAAGCCAGGTAACCATAGCTGGATGATTAATCCGTTCTTGAACCACGTTTAAAACTTGCACAACCATACTTTCATAGCGATTATGCTCACATAAATCGAGTAATACGTGTTTCAAAACAGGCACGAGAGAATGTTGTTGAAGCAACCCGCGAATGCGTTTTGCCCCCCATTGTGCCCATTCTTCATTAGTTTGAGATTTCCATAAAAGGTGTAGTCCTTGATGAATCACAAGGCGCGCTGCTCTCTGCCCCTCAGGAGACAACAAGAACTTTTCAAACAATGGCACAAATTGCACATTTTTCAATAATACCTTACAACGCTCCTTGGTAAGCATCTTCGTCTCTACAAGTTTAATGACACCATTAATGAGGCGATCTTTATTGCGAGGAATTAGCGCTGTATGATATGGGAAGCCTAGTGGCTTGCGAAATAAAGCCGTTACAGCAAACCAGTCAGCCACACTGCCGATGAGGGCAGATTGAACAGCCCAGTACAACGGTTGATACCAACTTTCATAGCCAAAGAAAAATTGTCCTACAAAAGCAAAACAATACAATACGGCAGTCAAGCCTAGAATGCCATTAGCCCGCTGTTTCAAGGTAAGGGATTTCAAATAACTAATCATTTGAGCACCCCCTCTACGAAGATGGTCAAACCGTATAAGATGCCGCCAAGGACAGCGCCTATAAGGGAACCATTAATACGCACCATTTGAAGGTCATAATACATTTTACCGCGCACGATTTGTGTGATCTCATCAGGCGAGTAACGAGATAATTCCTGACCTACCACACTATCGATGAGCGGGTTCAACTTCTGCAACCACGGAATACTGCGCAACAAGAAGAACCGTTCAAACGGCGCCTGCTTATCTGGATTCAACAAAATTTCGGTGCCGAGCACATTAAAGCGATCGATAACGATGTCCATGAGGCGTTTCCAGTCCAATGTATCCCCATCGATAAGTTTGCCTTCCCATTCTTCAAGAACCATTCTAATCCACTGATTTTTATGTTCTTCGATGAAAGCTTGCCATTCTGTATTGGTTTCTAGGTTATTGAAGAATCGAATTGCTTGGCCCCATACATAGCGCCCCAATGCAGAATCGATAGATTCATTTTCCTTCAAGAACTTAACAGCTTTTTTCTGTACCGTTTCTACCAATCGTTCTGGTGAAAGTCCATCTCCACCAAAGGCGATAGCCAATTCGCGAAAGAAAGAATCCTTTGTATAAGTTTTCATAATGTCTAGCATGACGCGATACAAATACGGGTATACCTGATTTGATGCGATAACACGCTGACATGTGCGGTTAAAATAAAGCCAAAACACGCTTGCTGTGTGACGTTCTAGCATACAACGACCAAAGAGAATAACAAGGGGTGTTGCTTTCCAGTTTGTAACTCCCTTATAAATGGCCTTATTAATCTCTTGGCGCATCGGTTCAATATCCATATGAGATAAAACTTGATTGCCCACACCGTACAAGAGATTTCGAATTTGAACTTGTCCCACATCGCTCATGCCGTATTCAACGATACGGACCATAACGCGTTCTTTTTTGATAGCATAATACATCTGTGGCACGCGCAATAGCTCTTCGCTGAGCATAGTGCGGCCTATCTGAATTAACCGTTCCTTACTGCGCGGCAAAATTGCCGTTTTGAAAGGAATGCCTAAAGGCTTCGTAAAGAGAGCCGTTACTGCATACCAGTCCGCGAGGCCACCTATCATAGCTGCCCCAGAGATATGCATGATAAAGGCCCAAAATATATCATGTCGCTGCGGATATGAAATTAAAAATATAATAGCCATGACAACCAATAGGGTGGTTGCCACTGGTTTGGTTTTCATCATCACTTGATCCTAACTTACTCAATTGCGCATATAGACTATCCCTATATAACGTAGTGACCTCGAGGCCTACGGACTTTCACAAATTATATCTACAATCTAAAAGGTAGCCTCATCGCCATCTTTTTGAGGTTCCCAAATCGGCACCTCCCCAAAGAGAGCTTTAAAGTATACAGACGGTGCCCATAATGGACCATTTAAATGCATTGGAATAAAGGCTTTATTCACCTGTACACGGCGCAAAAATTCAATACTACCCCACTCCATAGCGTCTTCCAAACGATTGTCTACTGGGAACATCGCTACATCTACGGATAAGCCGTCTAATTCCTTGAACTCACGCCAAGCCATACGCTTTGCATCCGCATTGTTTTCTGGCGTATCGCCAAGCCAATGCCACCAATTAAGGTCGCCTGCATGGAAGATAGAGTCAGAGTCGATATTCGCCGTATTTGTCTTTACGTAAAAAGAACCGCCTTCATCGGTGCTGCCATACATATGGATGCCTACATCATCTAATATCGCATCTTGGCCAGGACGCATGGTAATACATTTTTTTACCTTGCCTTCTAACGGCACATCTTGATGGCAAATATAGCGCGTTTGAGGACCATCAAATTCCGTAATGGACGGATTAAAGTGGTCTCCATGAGTATGTGTCACGAAGAACCAAAGCTCACGACCTCGTTTTGCCAATTGCCAAACAATATTATTAGGATCCTTATAATAATCAAACACATAGCAACGCTTACCATCCTCTACGAGGAATCCGCTATGCGCTAAAAAAGTAACATGTAACATTATTATCAATACCTCTAATTTATTGAGAATCTATATCATTCGTATTTTTTATTATACCATATTTTTCATGCCTACGCTTAGGTATAGAACGGGCTAATACAATTTAATAATAGCAAATTTGATAAGAAATGCCGCTGGCATTTCTCAGATGCGGCCAGCGGCTTTCATATAGTCGATATATTGGTTGCCCCAATTTTCAAGGGATGCGAGAACTGTTTTAAAACCGGCCCCCACTTCGGTAAGGCTATATTCAACCTTAGGTGGAATTGTACCATATACTTCACGATGTACAAGGCCATCATCCTCCATTTGACGCAACGCTCTTGTAAGAGTTGCTTGCGTGATTGGATATAATCTTCGCTCTAGTTCACGGAATCGCACAGGACCTTCAGATAATTCATGCATGATCAACAAAGACCATTTACCAGCCAATAACTTTTGACTCGTTGCAAAAGGACATCTGCCAACTAGATCATGAACATTTACGAGTTGCTCTGCCATTGTCATTCTCCTTTTCTTTCTAATTTAGTTCAAATCATATCACAATTTTTTAGTATTGCAAGTATTTTATAGTATCTTTTTTTTGGGTACAAAACTTTTTAAAAAATTTTTAGTTAGTAAACACCACAATTCTATCAATTTTGATAGTACCTATCTCAAATAATTCTACTATTCAAAATGTTTGCACATCTATATAATGAGGACATCAGGTGAACACAGTATTAACTGTAGAGTAAGGCTTAAAGATCGCTAGTAGTGATAATAATTTACTCAATCACATTTAAAGAACTACTCTTTCAACAAAAGAGATACTTTCAGAATAAGGAGAATCATCATGAATATTTTAGTAATCGGTGCAAATGGTAACGCAGGTCGTCAACGTTTTACTGCGGTGCAAAACTAATATCTCAATCTATTTTCATGTCTCTATATGCAACAATCCTCCTCCCTATACAAAACAACGTATATAAAGACACCGCGGGCTATTGACTGCAAGTAATACCCATCACTTATAATAAAAACAATACTTTTAAACAAATAATATTTTTATATTTATATACGGTAGGTGATATTATGAAACGCATGCCAACATTATTCGTAGGCCATGGTAGTCCCATGATGGCCTTAGAACATACAGAAATAACAAATACTTTCACAAGTATAGGACAAAATATTATCAACAACTATGGCAAACCAAAAGCCATACTTGCCATCTCCGCCCATTGGTATGCAGATGGCACCTACATTCAAAGCGCAGAGAATCCAAAACAACTTTACGATATGTATGGATTCCCTCAAGAACTCTACGAAGTTGTATATCCTGCAAAGGGTGACAGCAATTTAACGAAAGAAGTACAAAAATTACTGGGTAACTCCGTTTCTATAAATGACACTTGGGGCATCGATCACGGCATGTGGACCGTGTTAGTTCACATGTTCCCTGATGCATCAATTCCAGTTGTCCAACTATCTATCAACAAACACCTGAGCCCAAAAGAAGCCTATCAACTAGGAACAAAACTTCAGTCATTACGCGATGAAGGCTATCTTATTATGGGCAGTGGTAATATTGTTCATAATTTAAGACGCTTGGAATGGGAAAATCCATCGGGCTCCCCTGCTACGATTGAGTTTGACCAATATATTACCAACGCTGTATTAGAAAACGATGTAAATACGGTCATTAATTACTCCGATTATCCTCAAGCAAACTACGCAGTGCCAACACCAGAGCACTACCTCCCATTGATTTATATTATGGGCGCTAGCGAAGGCTTACAGCCAACAGTATTTAACCAAACCTATAATACGGGCTCCCTATCCATGACGGGCTTTATTTTTGAGGATGAGAATAGAGAAAAATAAAAGTCAGTGTAACGTATGCAAGCATTCTTTATAATCGTGCTTTGACATTTTGTTTTTAGGACTAACGAATATTATCAAATATATATCTAGTTGTTGTATATCAAAATATAAAATCATCATAGTCGTATTGCTGAAATATATCGTATAGCGTTTGCGAAAATAAACTTGTAAATGGTAAATACGAATACCAATGTGGATTCCTAGACAATACATAGTTCCTGTCACTATAACTAAGCAAGCATTAGACTCTATCACAAAACTAGATTAACGTCTAGATGGGTTACGAATAACGTATCTAGACAAGAAACAGTTTGGAAAACTATAGCTATTTTGGAAATACATAGCGTGACTAAAATCGACAAAAAATTTTCATATTTAATAAATGGCGATATAAAAATAAAATCTATATATACTAATACATGACAAACATTCTCTTAGGCAGACGACAATGAGATTAATGATCTATCCTCAAGTTGCTTATCATTACCAATAGGTGGTACAGAAGGACAAGATAAAAAGATCTGGCAATATTAATACCTATAGTCATGTTATTTTAGATGTTAGTGGTTTATAGATGATTCTATGGAACTTAGAGGTAAAGTTGTTGGTATAGTTACATATGATGTAGATAATGTACAAAATATTTATACTATTAAGTTAAATACTACAGAATATATTGCACTAAATAATAATACGTATTATACTGGCCTTAAAAGGAGGTATTGTATTATGAAATTTTTAGTTGCTTTAATTGTGTTATTATCTTGTGCTTTTTCATCCAATGCGTTCTACAATAATCCAAATGGTAGTTATGCCTATGACATAGGGTATAACTCTGGATATATACATGGTTCGTCTGGACATTGGGCAGAATCTAATTATGGTCGTAACTACGATTATATCGAAGGGTACAATGACGGATATTATGATGGACAGTCTGAATACTACAACAGACAAAACACAATAGACGAATATAACCAAAGTCTGTATTATTAATTTGCAAATAAGAGATTTATGTCAAAACGAAAATTATCCTCGCCAACGCACGAATTGGTTATTAATCAAGGTGACGATTTTCTTTCCAACCTGTAATCAAAGATGCACAAAAAGAGAGCTGTAACAGAATGCGGTTTTATGATCTGCACCCATTTTCTTGAACAGATATAATTAAGCTACTTTTTGGGAATGAGTTCGGTATTCTACCGGACTCATTCCTTTTAATTTGAGCTTAATAGGTTTTGTATTGTAATAATCAATATAATCTCTTAATTTGTTGATAAAATCTTCATAGGAAGTAAATTCCTCTAAATATAACAACTCTGATTTTAGTAAGCCAAAGAAGTTTTCCATCACGCTATTATCCAAACAGTTTCCTTTTCGAGACATACTTTGGATGATAGCGTGATTTTTTAATGTTTCTTGATACGTACTATGCTGATACTGCCAGCCTTGATCTGAATGCAAGATGCAGCCTTTGCTATCTGGCCTATTCTTAAAGGCTTTATCCAGCATAGATAACACCTGTGTTAATACAGGTCATTCTGATATTTCATAGGATACAATTTCTCCATTATACAGATCTAAGATTGGTGATAAATAAACCTTACGCCCAAACAAGTGGAATTCGGTAATATCTGTGGTCCATTTTTGATCTGGCTTTGTTGCAGTAAAGTTTCGCTTAATAATATTAGGAGCAATTTTTCCTTCGGTACCCCTATATGAACGGTACTTCTTTAGACGAACTTTGCATGTTAAGTTTTCTTCCTTCATAATACGCATCACAACTTTGTGATTCACATTGAAGCCTAATTTATGTAATGCTATTCTGATTCTGCGATATCCGTAACGACCTTTATTCATCGATACAAGTGTATGAATAGCCTCTCGTTCTTCAACATATTTGTCTCTCTTCTTTATGCTAACTAGGCGTGCATAATACGTACTTCGACTAATACCAAAGTATTTGAGCATAAACTGAAAAGGATATATGTTTCTTAATCTTTCAATGGCAATTGTTTGTGCTTTTTTTTACAGCTCTATTGGGTTTAGCTATTTCACGCATTTCTTTCATAAAGTCGTCATAAAAAGATATTTCATACTTTAATCGAGCATTTTCAGCTTCCAGTTCTTTAATACGTTCCTTATCTGATTTTTGGCTTGAATCTACTTGTATTTTAATTTCTTTCTTAGTCTTCATAGGTGGTCTACCTTTTGGCTTGGGTTGCAACCCCAAAATCCCTTCCTCTAAATACCGCTTTTGCCATGCTGCAATTAGGCTAGGATTATCTAAACTAAATAATGCTGCTGTTTCTTTAAAGGATAACTTATCTTTCCACCTAGTTTCAAGAACTTTACATTTAAAATCTGCTGAGAATACTTGTTTACCAATTTTATGGGTCAAATTATGACTAAGGTTAAACTTGTGTAGCCAATTTTTTACAGTACTTTCAGGAATTGCAAGCTCCTTAGCAATTCTAAAGGGAGTTAATTCTTTTTCAAAAAGGCTAATGACTTTTTCTTTAACTTCTTTTGAGTATTTTGACATAAAAAACTGCACCTCCAAAAATTGTGTCCAATTTTTGGGGTGCAGTTCAATCAGTTTTATTTTCTATAACAAGAATTATAGGAGCTAATAATTATAAGAATTGCAAATCATGCCTATTAAATTATAGCAGTTCTTTAATGAAAGCTTCCATTTCCTCTGGGCTTACAACAGGCTCAAAACGGCCCACTACATTACCTTTACGATCTACAACAAATTTAGTAAAATTCCACTTTACTTCATCATCATTAAGATAATTAGGGTCAATACCATTAAGATAATCCGTAAGCATTTCCGTCTTATCACTAGGTGGGAAGCCTTGGAATGGATGTTCTCGAATCATGTATTTGAAAAGATCTAATGCACTTTCATCGCGTACATCTGCTTTCCCCATAACTGTAAAAGTGACACCGTAATTCAATTTGCAGAAGGATTGGATTTCGTTATTAGAACCAGGTTCTTCCTCTCCAAATTGATTGGAAGGAACCGCAATAATTTCTAATCCTTGCTCTTTATATTGCTTATAAAGAGCCTCTAGTCCCTCATATTGGTGAGTAAACCCACATTTACTCGCCGTATTAACAATGATAAGAACTTTGCCTTCAAATGTTTGTAATGATTGTAATTCCCCAGACTTAGTAGGCAGGGAAAATTGATATACAGACATGGAATCTCCTAATTTAAATTAAAAATCTCTATTATATTTATAACGCACATCATAATCAAAGGCAGCTGTTCTATCAGCAGCAGTTTGCTGCCATTCTGTAGGTGCCGTACCATCCTTATCAAGAAAGAATCCAGAGTCGAGGTAGCGAATGATAATATAGTTAGAATCCTTTTGATCAAAGCCATTACCGCGGGAGAAGTCGATACCATGTCCGGTATTACGCGTTACGATAGCTTCCAACAAAGGCAACGTAATGGCATTCAACGTGATTTTCATATCACATTTGTCGAAAATCTTTTTGAAGAAGGAACTAGGTTTTTCTTCTTTATACACTAGTAGTTTACTAATTGTACCATTAGATGCACACACTACGCGACGGATTTCATTAATAGGGATATCTACCTTGCCATTTGAGATAACACCGTTTTTAATAGTAATTTCTCGTTTCCCCATGTAGGAGTAATCTAGTGGCAATTGAAGGGTGTCTAAATTTGCAGGGAAGTCCGCTGTCAATTTATGGCGAGCAAAGGCAGCAATGATCGCTTTAGTTTCACGAATATTGTGACCAGCATTAGATTCCTTACGGTCAGTATCTAAATCTTGGCCTTCAATATTTTTCCAATTATGGTCTCTAAATATAATCGAATAGTTACTATTTGAATTTAAATATCTTGTAAGATGAAGCTCATTTACGTCATCAAAATCAATGTCAATTATCACCTGACCATTCGAATCTTTACAGAGTACACCATTGTAACTAACCGTCAATATACGATCCGTACTTTCAAAAACAACAGGATTTGTGTCGAATACAGAAATCATAGCCCTCTCCTTTTCACGACTTCAAACATAACTACACCTGTATATATCAAGTGCATTTACTCAATATATTGATTAACGATATTAATCAAATATAGTTAACTTAATCATACACCTTCTATATGAATTTACGCAAATGATGTATTTCCCCCATACTATAGCTACAAACTCATGATTCTCAAGATAACAAAAGACACCAACCATTCGATTGGTGTCTTTACTACATACAAGGGTCCATTTTGCAATAGAGCCTTGTCGTTATACAGATGATATTATAATCTATTTCATGTCAAACAAAACAGAATTTTCTAAGAAAATATGTTCATGAAGACCTTCTTCTAAGGCTTTCATGGTCTTAAATACATAGACATAAGTAGCACAGCCATCTGCTGGTGCTGTGTACTGGTTGGTCAATGCACTTAAGGATTCCAAAAGTACACCTGCAGCTTCGTGTTCAGCCCGAAGTTCATCAAAGTCTATTGGTTTACCCGCTTTAAACTCAGGAAAGTCTACATGTTCTTCATGCCGGAAATGAGGTACAAGAGCGGATTTGAGTTGCAAAAAGGCTTGATAAATCTTTGTCAATTCCTCACCATGATGGTCATAATGTACATTTAGTAGTTTTGCCAATCCTTGGTCAATTTCATCAATCATATTCAATTGTTCTCGATGATAGGTATGAACGATGTAGTCAATCAATTGGTCTTTAGAATAACTAAGCACCTCTGCACGAGAAGATTTCTGAGCAACTTGTACATCATTTAACATAGCAATGTATGCATCCACATCTTTACCTGTTTCTGCAATAGCCTCTGCTAAAGGATGTCCACCACCACAGCAAAAATCTATTCCATCTTTTGCTAATACATCCATTAACTCTGGATTTACTTTAACCGCATCAGCTACGGTCATGGATTTATCAATAGTTCCAAAACTCATAAGATACACCTCCAATGGTTTACGCCGATCTATATTCTTATAGTTATACTATACGATCAACCATGGATTCTGTCTGTCGCAGTGGCTACGAATTTGAAAGTAACATGACAACAATGGTAAGGCTGTAGAAAATAACATAAAGTAATGGATATAAAAATATATGGATATATATTGAACATACAAAAAGCTGGCCCCATAGAGCCAGCTTTCAGCATATCAAAATATATATTACATATGTTTATATATATAATTGTGTGAGTAACTATTAGATGCTTTCAACAGCAGCGATAGCGGCAACGTCTACAACGTCTTGAGCGGAGCAACCACGGGAAAGGTCATGAACTGGTTTAGCCAAACCTTGAATCAATGGGCCAAGAGCATCAGCGCCGGAGAAGCGTTGTACCAATTTGTAACCGATGTTAGCAGCTTGAAGATCAGGGAAGATCAAGATGTTAGCTTTACCAGCTACGTTGGAGCCAGGAGCTTTCTTTTCTGCTACGGAAGGAACGATGGAAGCGTCCAATTGTAATTCGCCGTCGAATTTGAAGTCAACATTGCGTGCTTTCAAGATGTTAACAGCTTCAACCACTTTATCTACTTCAGGAGTGGAAGCAGAACCTTTTGTGGAGAAGGACAACATGGATACGCGAGGATCAGCCATGCCAACAACTTTGCGAGCTTTTTCTACAGTAGATTCTGCAATATCAGCCAATTGTTCGCTAGTTGGGTTAGGCAATACGCCGCAATCGGAGAATACAAGCATACCGTCGTCGCCATATTCTTTTTTGCTTGTGAACATGAACATGGAAGAAGATACAGTTTTAAGACCTGGTTTAGTACCTACTACTTGTAATGCAGCGCGCAATACGTTTGCAGTTGGGCAAGCAGAGCCAGCAACCATGCCGTCTACTGCACCAAGGCGAACAAGCATAGCACCGAAGAACAAGCAATCACCTTTCATAGTTGCATCAGCCTTTTCAGGAGTCATACCTTTTTTAGCGCGCAATTCTACGAATGTGTCAACCATTTCTTGGTAACGATCGTAGTTAGCAGGATCGATGATTTCAGCACCTTCAATGGATACACCAACGGCTTTAGCAGCTTCAGCGATTTCAGCAGGGCTACCAACGAGTACAGGTGTTACGAAACCTTCTTTCAAAATAATTTCAGTTGCTTTCAATACGCGTTCATCTTTGTATTCTGGCAACACGATTTTTTTACCTAATGGTTTTACTTGGTCTTTTAATTTTTGAATTAA
>NZ_CAUVFT010000030.1:0-27336 GCF_963551295.1 uncultured Veillonella sp. | reverse complement strand
TGATCATCGCGGCCGCAGGGCATGAGTATGCCCACGCTAAGGTGGCGGATTTACTGGGTGACCCTACACCGCGTATGATGGGGCGCCTTACGATGAACCCTTTTGTACACCTTGATCTCATTGGATCCTTGGCCTTGATTATAGGTGGATTTGGCTGGGCCAAACCCGTTGTTGTAAATCCCACCAATTTTAAGGACCCGCGGACCGATGATATGATTGTATCCATCGCAGGGCCTATGGCGAATCTTGTGATGGCCTTTATCGGCTACGTTGTTATGCGATGCCTCGAAGCAGCGAACTTGTTGGGCAATGATTCCTTGTACCTCGTTTTGTTTCTCATTGTCGTGTACAACATTAACTTTGCCATCTTAAATTTAATGCCTGTACCACCCCTCGATGGCAGCCATATTTTGATGAACTTCTTGCCTCTTAAATGGCAAATTCATGTAGCGCGATTTAGCATGGTTTCCTTGCTCATCTTAATCGTTATATTAAATTCACCGATTGCTTTGCATATCTTTGTGCCCTTGCAAAAATCGATTCTCGGTGGTTTTGAAAGCATCGTTAACTTGGTGCTATAACCCAATAAAACAGCCTTTTAAACTAAAAAAAGCTATTAGTTGATAGTAGATGATCAACTAATAGCTTTTGTGTTTTAGGTGAAAGGGCCCTATATATGGTCCTGCAAAATAGAACAGGCCTGTACTAATTCTAAAGAGCCCTATATGTGGTTCAGCAAAATAGAACAGTCCTCTTCTATTTTAAAACAAGGGTTATGTTAAATACGACCTTGTTCTTTTAGTTCAGCTAGTAATTTTACGATGCGTGGGCCACAGCCCTTGCCACCACAGGCACCAGTGCCTGCTCGAGTCGCTTCTTTTACAGCTGGAAATGTATGAGCCCCATTAAAAATGGCCTCTTTAATCGTTTTGCGTGTAATGCTGCGGCATGTACACACCTTTGTTAATTTGTCCAGAATTGCCTCTGGTACTTGGTTGTTTTCAAATTCCATATATTCCTCTTCGACTCACACGAGTCATTATATACTAAATTACATCGAAACTTTACGATATGGTTTAGTATAGCATAGAAAAGGTTGTTTTGTTAAGTACATATAACATGGTCGAAGATGATATACTATAAGCATTATAAATTATACTTGGAGGTTACTATGTTACGACGTATCTTAGTAGTGACTATGATTGGTGCTTTGGCACTCACATCAGGTTGTACATTTCATAATCCCTTTGCCAAGAAGGCAGAGCCTGTAACCTATGAATCGGTGGTGCAGAGTGAGCTTTCACCAGAAGAAAAAGTAGATAAGCTTGTGGCTAATATGTCCGACGCGGACAAGGTGGGCCAATTGTTGATGATTGGCACTCACGGCATAACCTTGAATGATGATGCGAAATTTATGCTCAACGAATATCGGGTGGGTGGCATTATCTTGTTCGACCGCAACATGGAGAGTAAGGAACAGGTGAAAACGCTCATTACCGATATTAATCATGCCGGTAAAAGTGCGGGACTTATGCCATTGTTCATTGGTATCGACCAAGAGGGAGGCGCTGTGGCGCGTATGGAGGATAAGTTGATTAAGGTGCCCCCTGCAGAAGAGCTGGGTCAAAATTCTGTTGACCGTGCAGCAAATCTAGCCAAACAAGTAGGGACTGAACTTAAGGATCTTGGATTTAATATTAATTTTGCGCCTGATGCGGACTTGGGATTAACCTATGGTCGCTCATATAGCACGAATCCCGACCAAGTCGTTAAGTTTGCAGGGGCGGTGGGCAAAGCTTATGACGAATCTGGCCTATGGTATTCGTACAAGCATTTCCCTGGCATTGGCAAAACCGATGTAGATTTACATGCAGACACCAGCGTGGTACCTGTGTCTAAAGATACGTTACTCGCTGAAGATACAAAGGTATTCGTAGACCTTATTAAACAGTCGAAACCGAATACGTATATGATTATGGTATCCCATGCGATGTATCCACAAATTGACCCTGATCATCCTTCTAGCTTATCCAAGAAAATCATCACTGATTGGCTTCGCAAAGATATAGGCTATAACGGCGTTGTTGTTACCGATGATATGGACATGGGCGCCCTTGCCAAACACTATACCTTCGGCGATATGGCTGTTCAATCTATTCAAGCTGGCAGTGATATTTTACTCGTATGCCATGAGTATGAACACATGCAAGAGGCCTATAATGGGCTTATGAAAGCCGTCAAAGATGGCACCATCTCTAAGGAACGTCTTGATGCGTCTGTAAAACGAATTTTGCTCATGAAAATGAATCATGGTGTATAAATACTAGGTTAATCCATAGTATATAGTGTATTCATAACAACATATTTATAACCTCATATAGGACTTTTTGATACCGATAGAGAATTACTTAAGTATAGTTATTCTCTATCGGTTTATTTCTTATTCGTTAGGAGTGAAGTATATGTCTCGGAGAATTATGTTGAACGGCACGTCGTATTTTGGGCAAGGTGCGATTCAGGAGATTGTAAACGAAATTAAGAATCGCCATTTTAAAAAGGTTCTCGTTACATCTACGCCTGATTTATTTGAGTTTAAGGTTGCTACGAAGGTTACGGATTTGCTTGATGCGGCAGGCATTGCTTACGATGTATATGACAATATTAAGCCGAATCCAACCATTGAAAATGTAACA
The DNA here is from genome assembly GCF_963551295.1 of uncultured Veillonella sp. Lineage (NCBI taxonomy): Bacteria > Bacillati > Bacillota > Negativicutes > Veillonellales > Veillonellaceae > Veillonella > uncultured Veillonella sp. The sequence goes on along the minus strand of NZ_CAUVFT010000030.1, from coordinate 24,643 downwards.
TCTGGTGTGGCTGCTTGTAAGGCAGCTGGTGCTGATGTGATTGTTGCTGTAGGCGGTGGCAGTGCTATCGACACGAGTAAGGCTATTGCTACGATTATGACGAATCCTGAATTTAGCGATGTGCGTAGTCTTGAAGGATTGGCGCCTACGAAACATCCATGCTTGCCGATTATCGCAGTGTCTACTACATCCGGTACGGCAGCAGAGGTTACCATCAACTACGTTATCACTGATGTGGAAAAGAACCGTAAATTTGTCTGCGTAGACCCTCATGATATTCCAATTATCGCCATCATTGATCCTGATATGTCTGCGTCTATGCCAACTGGCCTATGTGCTTCTACGGGGATGGATGCCCTTGTTCATGCCGTAGAAGGTTATATTACAAAAGGTGCTTGGGAATTAACAGATATGCTTCATTTGAAAGCTATCGAGATCATTGGCCGTTCCTTGCGCAGCGCAGTGGCTGGTGAATACGCAGGTCGCGAAGCTATGTCTGTAGGTCAATATATTGCAGGCATGGGCTTCTCTAACGTAGGTCTGGGCATCGTTCACTCCATGGCTCATCCATTGAGTGCTGTGTACGATATCCCTCATGGCAAGGCTTGTGCCATGCTTTTAACGGCGGTTCTTAAATTTAATGCCCCTGAAACAGGTGCTAAATATCGTGAAATCGCTCGCGTTATGGGCGTGCCTAATGTGGATGCTATGGATGAAAGCACCTACCGTCAGGCTGCCATCGATGTTATCCAAAAACTAGCCGACGATGTAGGTATTCCTAAATCCCTCAGCGAAGCTGGCGTGAAACGGGAAGATATTCCATTCCTCGCAGAATCTGCTTTCAACGACGCATGCACACCTGGCAATCCACGAGATGTGACCGTTGATGAAATCATTGGTATTTATGAATCTATATTCTAATTAAGTGTAATCAATAACAATATGGTACAGCATCTATAGGGAAAATTATTCCCCAATAGATGCTGTTCTTTATCTTATGAAATTCTTCTACAAGGGAATTCTTGAAAAAGTAGGAAACGGCAAGTATACTAGTTATAAATATACTGATGTTCGATATGTTTTCCACGAGGAGGAGAATGCATGAAACTTTGGAAACTAAATAAACGCAGCTCTACCTTGGCAGATATGTCGATGAACCGTATACTACTATCTGAACTTATTGCTAAGGGGGCCTTAGTAGGGATTATCGCAGGATTCTTTGGGGCAGCCTATCGATATTTAATCCTTGAGTCTGAGCATATCCGATGGCATCTAATGGGCGATATTTCATTGGAATGGGCCATTGGTTGGTTTATCGCTATGGTCGTATTTGCCTTTATTGTCGATCGATTGTTAACGTGGGCTCCATTATCTGGTGGTTCCGGTATCCCTCAAATTGAAGGGGAAATGCTTGGCTTATTTGATATGAAGCCATATTGTACGCTCATTTCCAAGATGATTGGTGGCGTACTCACTGGCTTTGCAGGATTTTCTGTGGGCCGTGAAGGACCAGCCGTACAAATCGGTGGTTCTGCCGGTAAAATTGTGTCATACTGGATGAATTCTGGCCTTCGTGAACAGCGCATCCTTACATCGGCTGGTGCTGGTGCGGGCCTAACCGCTGCCTTTAGCGCACCTGTGTCGGGGGCCATGTTCGTATTCGAAGAGGTACACAAAAGCTTTTATCCGTATCTGGTCATTCCTACTTTTGTGGCTACGCTTATATCGAACTACATTACGGTAACTATTTTTGGCCTCACGCCGGCCCTCGGATTTTCCGTAACTTCAGGAATGCCGCTTGATTATTTTCCGGTTCTGCTCGGTGTAGGTATTTTAATGGGGCTCTGCGGTGTATTGTTTTGTCGCATGATATTTGCCTTTAAGCGTTTCTTCGAGTGGCTTAAGTGTTCTCGTTTCTTAAAGCTCGTGCTTACCTTTGTAACCGTCGCCGTTATCGGATTTGATTCGCAGCTTTTGTTGGGCGGTGGCAATGATTTAGTAGGCCAACTGGTCTTTCAGCCTCACGGCGTGATGCTCCTCGGCGGCATTGTGCTGGGCAAAATTTTGCTCACTACCTTCTGCTATGGCAGTGGCGCTCAAGGTGGCATCTTCTTGCCTATGCTCGTCATCGGTGCGTCGGCCGGTGCGTTTTGTGAAAGCCTGCTTTCATCGGTAGGGTTAATATCTCCTGATTTTGTACCGCAATTCGTTATCTGTGCTATGGGCGGTATGCTAGCGGCTGCTATGCGAACACCGATTTTAGCAATTTTGCTCGTTCTAGAGATGACGAATAGTTTTTCTAATATTTATGCTATCGGTATCGTTACCATCGTGGCCTATCTAGTGGCAGAACTCTTAAAAGAACCGCCAATTTACGATTCCCTATTACAAGCCATGACTGGTCAAAGCAATTTGGAAAATGTACAAACCTTCTTCCAAACGAAGGTTCCTGTAGTGGCATCCTATGTGGATACACAACTACAAGACCTCAACTTGCCAGACGGGACATTAATTGTAAGCATTCGCCGGAATGGAACATACATCGTGCCTCTAAACGATGTAAAACTACAACCGGGCGATGAACTACAAGTATCGTGCGAACGAGGACAATTAAAAGCAGCAAAATCGTATTTCCAATCTAATTAGTTTAATTATGCTTGCAAGGTGAGCCACCTCAAAAAAGCCGACACGCTATCGCGCTAAAGCGGGACCCGAAGTCGTTTTTTTGAGGTGGCTCACCTTTTTCATATCCTCAACTATAGATTGAAAATACGATTTCGCTGCTTCTGAGTATTTCTGTTATACTTAGTGTATATATAACAGGAGGTACTGGTATGAAGACGTATTCTTTTCCTTATGATTATAAAAGTGTAGATGTGTCTATTGATGAACGGTTCGTACAGGGGGTTCTTGTGTCTAATGCGGCGGCGTATAAGGCGGAAAAGAGTCCGGATGAGCTTGTTGAGGAGGCGCTTGATCATCCGATTAATAGTCCGTCTCTTGAATCATTGGTTGAGGGCAAACGTAATATGGTTATCATTACGAGTGACCATACGCGCCCTATGCCTAGTAAGGTGACGTTGCCGATTTTGCTCCGTCGCATTCGCGCAGTGAATCCGACGATCGATATTACGATTCTGATTGCTACTGGCTTTCACCGGGCTATGACGCATGAAGAGATGGTGCATCGATTCGGCGAGGATATCGTGAATAACGAAAAACTCATCAATCATGATTCTGAGGATGCGGCTAATATGGTGGAAATCGGCATGTTGCCATCTGGCGGCAAGTGTGTCATCAATCGCTTGGCGGTGGAAACGGAATTGCTCATCGCCGAAGGGCTAATTAATCCTCATTTCTTCGCGGGCTTCTCGGGCGGCCGCAAATCCGTGTTGCCTGGTGTTGCATCCAAGGTGACGGTGTTGGCTAATCATTGTGCTGAATTTATTGAAAGCGAGCATTCCCGGACCGGTAAAATCGATGAAAATCCGATTCACAAGGATATGTTGTACGCTGCACGAAAAGCGAACTTGCAGTTTATCTTGAATGTTATCATCGATAGCAAAAAGGAAATCATCAAGGCCGTAACAGGTGATTGTGTGGATGCGCATAAGGAAGGGTATGAGTTTATTCGCTCCTTGTCTTCTGTGAAAGCTATCCCTGCAGATATCGTTATCACAAGTAATGGTGGCTATCCATCTGACCAAAATCTCTATCAATCCGTAAAGGGCATGACTGCTGGCGAAGCATCTTGTAAGGATGGCGGTGTTATCATCATTGCTGCTTCCTGTAAAGAAGGACATGGAGGACAAGCATTATATGAGGCTTTCAAAAATATGGAAAGCCCTCAAAAAATCCTAGATGATATTCACAGTGTACCTCGTAATGAAACAAAACCTTATCAATGGAAAATTCAAATTTTAGCGCGTATCTTGAATCACTATAAGGTCATCGTTGTGACTCAAGATTGCGAACATCAAGTCATTCGCGATATGCATATGACGCCGGCGTCTACATTAGATGAAGCATTGAGCATCGCCCGTGGAACTATGGGTCCGGATGCATCGATTACTATTATTCCTAATGGATCTACCGTGATTGTAGAATAAATTTGTTGTGTTTGAATAACTAGGTGTTATTTGCGTGGTAGCGTAGGAGTGTCAGTATGGTTGATAATATAGTTTTATTCTATCTGTTTTTTATCGTAGTCGGATTTTTTATCGCTATGTTAGGTACTATTATTGGTGCTGGTGGTGGTATCGTATTTGTACCTTTGTTTATGTACTGGTTCCCAGAGTGGTCTCCATCCATGATCGTTGGCACATCGTTGTTTTCTGTTATGTGTAATGCTATCTCAGGATCACTGGCATATCTTAAACAGAAAAAGGTATATATTAGCGCCGCTCTAATCTTTAGTGTAGCAACATTTCCGGGGGCTATTATAGGGGCTCAAATGTCTGATTCGTTTTCTGGGCCAGGATTTAAATTTGCCTTTGGTTGTTTTATGCTATGTGCCTCATTCTTAATTGGTTTTAAGAACTTTGGCAAAAAAGGAGAACGTAAGGAAGAATCTTTGACCAAAGAGCAGGTGACGTACAATAAACCAGTCGGCATTGGCATTAGTATTATTGTTGGGTTTATTTCTAGTATTTTGGGTATCGGTGGAGGGCTCGTGCACGTGCCGGCTCTTATCTATATCATGGGCTTTCCAACACATTTAGCGACGGCTACAAGCCATGCTATTTTGGCTGTATCTACGGCGGTTGGTGTTATTACTCATCTTGTAGAGAACCACATCGTATTTAACATAGCCATCCCTGCTAGTATCGGCGCCATATTTGGGGCCCAAGCAGGCGCTCAAATAGCAAAACGCCTCAGAGCTAAGGCTATCTTGGCACTTATGAGCATCGGCGTATTTGCATTGGCTGTTAAATTGATTATTGGATCTGGGATATTGTTTTAAAATCTATTCCTAAAACGCATAACTAATTTATATTGATAATTGCTAATGTGTAATATACAGGATACTAGGAAAATTCACATAAATATTCATATATGGGTGTAGATCTGTATTCATGCTATAAAGCGGTTGATTCCCATGGATATGCATATTGATGGGGGATACCCATATGGGCTTTCATAAGTAGTTATCATATATTTTTATTGATGTGTGTTCCTAGGGAAACTGCTTATTTTCTGGGTAAATGAAATCAACTTTCAACTAAAGCGTGTTTTGTATTATGCATCTATAGAATTTATATTTCATATACAATTTATGCATAATGGTAGCGAGCGAAATGAGAACGGCGTATACTAGGTATAAAAGAAATTTTCCTAAGGATAGGATTGGAGGCTTTTCAAGTGAGTATATTAGTTAAAGATTATGATCGTTTTGCCAAAGAGGCGCAAGCGATTTGTAAGGATCGTGTTTATACAGACCGTCTGCGCCGTTATGCGTATGGTGTAGATGCATCTTGTTACAGTTATTTACCAAAAGTAGTGGTAAAAGCAGAAAACGAATCCGAAGTACGTCGTCTTATTCGTTTGTGTCAACAATGCGGCACACCATTTACATTCCGTGCAGCTGGTTCTTCTTTATCTGGTCAATGTTCCAGTGAAGACGTGCTTATTGTATGTAATGATGGCTTCAAAAAAATGGAAGTTATCGACGATGGCAAAGCATTGCGTTGCGAATGTGGTGTTATCGGTTCTGATGCGAATGATTTGTTGAAACCATATAATCGTAAAATCGGTCCAGATCCTGCAACACTTGCAACAGCATTGGTAGGCGGTATTTTGAACAATAACTCCTCCGGCATGTGCTGTGGTACTGCACAAAACTCTTATAAAACAATTCGCTCTATTCGCGTTGTCTTATTAGATGGTTCTATTTTGGATACATCTGATAAAAAGAGCATCGATCAATTCCTCAAAGAAAAACCACAAATGGTTGAAGATATCTTGCAATTGCGCAAAGAAATCTTGGCTGATGAAGAGTTGACTCATTTGATTCATCACAAATACAAAATCAAAAATACTACAGGTTACGGTTTGAACTCTCTTGTAGATTTTGAAGATATCATCGATATTATCAATCACTTGTTCATCGGTTCCGAAGGTACATTGGGCTTTGTATCTGAAATCGTGTACAACACTGTTGAAGATGTACCTCACAAAGGTTGCGGTCTCATGTTCTTCAGCACATTGAACGACGCATCTCTTGCCGTTGTAGCCTTGGCTAATATGGGCCGTGAAAAGGTTGTGGCTGCTGAAATGATGGACTATCAATCCTTAAAAGCAGTTCAAACTCTAGATAATGTACCTGATTTCGTTCGTGAAGTTCCAGAAGGTACAAGTGCTATTTTGTTCCAAACCGAAAGTTACTCCAAAGAAATTGTTGATGAAAACTTGGCTTTCATTAAAGAACAATTGAAAGATATTCCAACAGCTATTCCAAGTCTTTATTCTCAAGATCCTAAAGAATACGATTCCTGGTGGGCAATCCGTAAAGGTATCTTGCCAATCGTTGGTGGTCAACGTAGAAAAGGTACTACTGTTATAACAGAAGATGTTTGTTTCCAAATCGAAGATTTCACTAAGGGCATCGAAATGCTTACTGAATTATTCCACAAATACGATTTCGTTGATGGTGGTGTAATCTTCGGTCATGCGTTGTCCGGTAACGTTCACTTTAACATTACTCCTGATTTCAGTGATCCTAAAGATACTAAGAACTTCGGCGATTTGGTAAAAGAAATGTCCGAACGCGTATCTGGTTTTGGTGGTTCTTTGAAAGCTGAACATGGTACAGGCCGTATGGTGGCACCTTTCATCGAAATGGAATGGGGCCGTAAAGCGTATGAAATCAACCGTCGTATCAAAGCTATTTTTGACCCTACTCGCATCTTGAACCCTGATGTTATAATTACTGACGATCCTGATGTGTACAAGAAAAATCTTAAAGCACAATGTGTTATCGATGATGCTTTCACAATCTGTATGGAATGTGGTTTCTGTGAAAAGAACTGCCCTAGCCGTAATTTGACATTGACACCACGCCAACGTATCGCATTGTTGCGTGAAACTAAACGCCTTGAAAATGAAGGTAATTTCGCTGTTGCAAATGAACTTAAAAAAGGTTACGAATATTTCGGTGTTGAAACTTGTGCTGCATGTTCTATGTGTAAAGGTCTTTGCCCACTTAGCATCGATACTGCACAAATCGCATTATCCATGCGTCGCATTGATCCACCAGCACCTGGTTTGGCTAAGAAAATTTACGATAACTTCTCCAGTACTCTTGAAATGTGCCGTGCCGGCGTAAGCCTTGAAGGCATTGCGGGTGCTATTATTACACAAAAAGCAATTTCCAAAATCACTGAAGGTTTACATGGCGTAACTGGCGTAACACCTTATGTACCTAAAACAACACCTAAGGCTAACCGCTATAAATTGAAAAACCGCATTAAACCTACTAACTTTGAAAAGGTTGTATACTTCAGTACTTGTGCGAACCGTGCGTTCCGTCAAAACCAAGGTTATGATGATCAACGCAGCTTGCAACAAGTTGTTGAAAGCCTTTGCAATAAGGCTCAAATCGATATTATCTATCCTGAACATATCGAAAACCTCTGCTGCGGCTTGAGCTTTGAAAACTACGATGATGTACATGAACGTGCTGTAAAAGATTTACACGATGCGTTGATGAAAGCATCTCAAAATGGTAAATATCCAATCGTTATCGACCATAGTGCATGCTTTAACCATGCATTCAAACATATGCCAGATTTAGAAATCAATGATATTTCTGAATTCTTATGCAAATTCGTAGTACCTCGTCTTGATATTACAAAATGCGATGAACGTGTTATTGTTCATAAACAATGTAAAATCAAAGTATTGGGCAAATCTCAATATATTGAAGACTTGGCACGTCTATGCTCTGACCATGTATTCAATATTAAATCATTCGCATGCGATGGCTTTGCTGGTCAAAAAGGTTTCTTCACACCAGAACTTAATAAAGCAGCTACAAAAGACCTTGCTAGTGAAGTTGCCGAATATGGTGCTACACTTGGTGTAAGTTCCAGTTCTACATGTGAAATTGGTCTTGGTGAAAGTGGCGGCATCCCATTCGTAAGCGTTGCATACTTATTGGATCGTTGCTCTAAGGCTAAAAAATAATATGTAAAACCTATAATTGATAGTGTTTACTAGTTGTAGATTTCTATGCTATACTCTGTACAGGTAGAGTTTATGGAATTACTGACAATATAACGAAAAAGGACGAGTTGCAGCTCGTCCTTTTTTGTATATAGTTTTAGTATACTTATAATCATATTTAATACATTACATGATAGTACTTAATAAAAATATAGGGGTTATTATATGAGATATATTCTATTATGTATATGTTTGCTTAGCCTATTAGGTTGTGGCATAGACATTAAGACTCAGCAAGATACTAAACCAACAACAACAGCTAATGAACAAGCTAAAACAATTCAAGGTCAAGATGAACATGTAATTGCCGCCAAACAAGTCCTATCGTCTGGCAATTATGATAAGGCGATAGAAGAATCGACAATAGCTATTAATGTAAATGCCAATAATGCTGAAGCCTATTCTATACGAGGCTTTGCAACAGCACTTAATGGCGATATAGCTAAAGGTTTGATTGATACGAAGAAGGCTTATGATTTAGATCCTAATAATGTGGCTAACTACTATAATATGGCCATGGTCTATAAGTTGCAAGGTCAGTTAAACGATTCTAAACAATGGTTTGAAAAGGTGTTGGAAAAGGACCCTAGTAACACTTGGTCTGTGTATGGTATTGCTACCATTTATGCAGACCAAGGGGATGATACTAAGGCTCTTGATTGGCTAGAAAAGGCTATAAAAATTGATCCTTCTGTAAAGGCGGTTGCAGCCGAACAAGACCATTTTGAACGCTTTCACAATAATGAAAGATTTAAACAACTTGTGGGAAGTAAATGATGTGTATAGGGCTGATCATTGGTCACCCCTGACTCTATTAGTCACTTGACAAATGATAGTTATATGATTTTTACGCATTGGTTCTATTTATACAAATCATAATGGTATATAATTAGAATGTATAAACTAAGCTGTATATTGATGAAAGGAGAGAATTCATCATGAAACCACTTGGCAAAAGGATTGCAATGGCTGTATTGTGTGCAGTAACGTTGACAGCACCTTTGTTTTTGAGCGGTTGTAGCATGTCAGAGCTATGGCAGGGCACTGAGCAGAGCCGTAAGGAAATTGCACAGCGGTCGGAACAGAATCAGGTACAATTATTTAATCAATATGTGAAAGCCATAAGCCGATATAATCGTATGTCCGTTATGTTTGATTATGCGAATACACCGACGATTAATGATTTAAAAGCAGGCGAGCATTTAACTGTATTTAATGCACCGAATTTTAAGCAGCTACAAAAAGAATTAGAAGAGGCTAAGCAAGTCGGTATTCCTTATGATGAAATGAAGGAGCCTTTAGATAAGTTGCTTTCAAAATTGAATGAAATTATACCGGTGGCCGAAGAGCTCGATGCATACTATAAATCTAAAGGGTATACTACAGATAACTATGCTAAGGAGCAGCAATTAGGTCCAAAATATGTACAGTTGTATGAGCAATTTGTGCCTATCTATGCAGATTTTGATAATCTGATGCATAAAATCAACCTCGATCGATTACAACAACGGTTACAAGAATTGCGCGATGCAGGTAAGAAAAACGCAGCCGCAGCACAAGAGGTTCATTTGAGACTTACCGCTATTCTTGAAAAGTTAGATAATGAAAAACAATTGGATGTGAACGCGATTAATCAAGAGTTACAAGCTATTGGTGATTTGTCTAATGGCATTACTAGCTCTAATTATGATACTGTTAAGACCTCTGTAAACTCTACAATCGGTGCTATTCGCACTTATATGGGTTCAAAACAAGATAAGGACTATACTCGTATGGTTGAGGCTTATAACCATTATATTTCTAATATGAATACGACAAATATGAATGAGTTAGATTAATAAGATCTGAGTTTATTTACGTTAGACACGTGTAAAACGAACACATAAAAAGCTGTATTAAATGAGAATTCCATTTGATACAGCTTTTTGGTAATGTATTCTATTTTTTTATCTTAATACGTGTCGTCATTTGATTGGATAGGGTGAACAATACGAGTGCCACCCAGATACAGCCGAAGGCTATGAGTTGGGCTGTACCAAAGCTTTCACCAAAGTAGAAGATGGCCAAGAAGAAGCCCATGGTAGGGGATAGGTATTGTAAAAAGCCGAGTATGTTCAGTGGCAATAGGTGGGCACCGTATGAAAAGAGGATGAGCGGAATCGATGTGGTAAGGCCGGCGCCGATGAGGAGGAGACCGGTCGGTGTTAGGTTTTCGATAAAGGCCCACGAGGTGGTGTCCATAACCGCTAAATACCACAATGCCATCGGTGTGACGAGCCATGCCTCGAAGGCGATGCTCGAAAATGGATGGATGGTGAGTCGTTTCTTAACGGCTCCGTAGAGACTAAAGGAAACGGCTAGGATGATAGAGACGATGGGTAGAGTTCCCATTTGAACAGTCATGATGGCCACACCTAAGAATGCAATGGCAATACTCAGTTTTTGTGGCCATAGTAATCTTTCTTTATAGATTAGGATACCCAGCAATACATTGAGCAATGGATTGATGTAATAGCCAAGGCTCGTGTCGAGTACGTGTTGGTTCGTAACGGCCCAAATGTAGGTGAACCAGTTGATGCTGATAAGTATAGCAGCCAGTAATAGTAGACCTAATTGCGTAAGGTGGGTGCGTAAAAGTTGTATGTCCATACGCAGTTGTTGGCGCCCTGTGGCGATGACGAGGAAGAACATCCAAAATCCGGACCAGATGATGCGGTGCGATAGTACGGAAAAGGATGATACTTGGTTTAAAAGTGCCCAATAGAGGGGCAGTAAACCCCAAATTAAACAGCACAGCAATGTGGTGCTGAGACCTTTTTTATTTATATCATTCATGATGCGACCTCCTACTAGTAGACATATTATATCATGATGGTAGCGTAGCAACTTCAAATAACTTAGTTAATTCTCAAAAATTACATCTATGCATTTTCATCATTTTATATATGCATTAGTTATAACCTAAAATTTACTACTTATGATTAACTGTTATGTTCATTGACTTTGTGTATATTTTTACACTATAGTGGACTTAGAACAACGAATACAGAGAATAGGTGTCGCAAGACTTAATAGAGAAATCGGTACAAGCCGATGCGGTCCCGCCACTGTAAGGATGAGCCTGCTTTCAAAATGTCACTGGAGTAATCTGGGAAGGCGAAAGCGAGGCGTTGACTCCAAGCCAGGAGAACTGCCTATTTGATAATCACCGTTATGTACCTACGAGCGATAGGAAGGGGATTGAGGTATGCTTGCTACAGTCTTTGGCTACAGTGTTTTTAGTGTACCTTTCAATATGTAACCTTACGTGTCACTCTCGGGTGGCACGTTTTTTATTTGCCACGCTAGAGAGTCTGTTTCATATATGGCATAGGCTTAGTATAATTGGAGAAGCATCAGATTGATGAATAGTGTGTGCCTATGTAACTCATGTACAAAGCAACTTACTGGTACGGTGCGCTGTTCCCCTGTATGGTTTCAAGTTGAAAAGGAGGCACATATATGTCTGACAAAAAGACTTCAAAGGACGCTGAACGCGATTTACTGGCGCCTGTATCCTTTGATGAATTTGAGAAACCTACGTATGAACGATGGCAGGCTGAGGTTGAAAAGGCGTTAAAGGGTGGCGATTTCCATAAAAAAATGTTCACCAAAACTTATGAAGGTATTACGCTTCAACCGATTTATACACCTGCATTGCATCAGGACAAGATTCCTAAGGGCGTTTACCCTGGCGCAGGCGAGTTCCTACGTGGCACAAAAGCAAGCGGCTATATCAAAGATTCTTGGGGCGTATCTCAATATGTTGATGAATCCTTACCGAAGGATGCCAATCATGCAAGTTTATACGAAGTTGTGAAAGGCGGAACTATTCACAACATTCGTCTTGATGAAGCAACACGTCACGATCAAGACGTGCAAGTAGGCGCATCTGTTGGTGTAGGCGGGACATCCTTGTCCACAATGGATGATTGCAGCCAATTAATTGAACGATTTAATCTTAAGGAAAATCCTTTATACATCGAAACTGGCGCATCCGCAGCGATTTTGCTGGGGATGTTGTCGGCTACTGTGAAAGCTTCTAAAAAGCAAACATCCGATTTGAAAGGTCTAGTAGGTGCAGATCCTATCGGTGTGTGGGTTAAAGACGGTGCTTTGCATATGTCATTGGATACTGCTTTTGATGAAATGGCACATGCTGTTGTATGGGCTAAGGATCAAGCCCCTGAGCTTAAAACTGTGCTTGTATCCGGTGATGTATACGCTAATGGCGGTGCTAACGATGTGCAAGAGGTTGCCTATGCATTGGCAACAGCTGTTTGCTACGTGCGTCAATTGGCACAACGCAACATTGATATTCATACCATCGCTAAGAGCATGATGTTTACATTCTCCATGGGTGCAAATTTCTTTATGGAAATTGCTAAATTGCGTGCGTTGCGCGTGCTTTGGGCTCGCATTATGGAGGCTTTTGGTGCTGATGAAAGCGACCGTGCCGTTCATGTACACGGCAGAACATCTGCTTTCACAAAAACCGTATACGACCCATATGTAAACTTGTTGCGTAACACAACACAAGCATTCTCCGGCGTTGTAGGTGGTCTCAATAGCCTTGAAGTATCTCCATTTGACCAACCAATCCGCAAATCCGATGAATTCTCTCGTCGTATTGCTCGTAATATCCAAGTTATGTTGCAAACTGAATTTGAATTGCGTCAACCAGTTGACCCTGTAGGCGGTTCTTGGTATGTAGAAACCTTGGCTGCTGAACTCTGCGAAAAGATTTGGGATGAATTCCAAACTATTGAGTCTAAGGGTGGCATCATCGCTGCATTGAAGGAAGGTTATCCTCAAGCGCAAGTTAAAACGATTCTTAATGAACGCTTTAAAAACCTTGCATTCCGTAAGGATGTAGCGGTTGGTAACAACATGTACGCGAACATGACGGAAGAATTGCTTGATCCAAAACCTGAAAATCAAGAAACATTGCGTCAAAAACGGGTGGCTCATCTCGAAGAATACTTGGCAACGGCAAATCCAGAAGCGGTTGTAAAAGCCCAATCTACACTTGAAGCAAGCACAACAGAGCCAGGTGCATTGATTGGACTCATCGAACTTGGGGCATTACAAAAAATGACAATGCGTCAAATCCGTAAGGCCTTAGATGCTGGCGATATTTCGTCTGAAACAATTGAACCTATCACAGCTCATCGTTGGACTGAACAATTTGAAGCCCTTCGTATGCGTACGGAAAACTATAAACAACGTACAAAAGATAATGTGAAGGTATTCTTAGCGAATATGGGCCCTATTCCTCAACATAAACCTCGTGCGGACTTCTCCACAGGTTTCTTTGAAGTAGCAGCCTTCGAAGTAATCAAGAATGATGGTCATGAAACGACGGCTGATGCGGCAAAAGCGGCTCGTGAAAGTGGCGCTGATGTGGTAGTTATCTGTTCTACAGATGACACATATCCTGAATTAGTACCACCACTCGCTAAAGAATTGAAAGAAACTATGCCTCATGTAACGGTTATCTTGGCCGGTGCACCTTCTAAGGACCTTGAACCTGTATACCGTGAAGCGGGTGTAGATGATTTCATCTCTGTTCGCGCAAATTGCTACGAAATTCTACATGCGTTACAAGATAAGAAAGGGATGTGAGCTCATGTTTAAAAATCCAGACTTCTCCTCTCTTGGCTTGGAATCTCAGACAGCAACATCTCGCGATGCATGGCTTGCTGAACTTCAAAAAGAAACAGGAAAAAGCTTTGAAGAGTTATACAATACGACGATGGAACAGATCCAGGTGAAACCGCTCTATACGGAGATGGATTATGAAGGAATGACACACCTTGACTACATGGCCGGTGTGCCTCCGTATTTGCGCGGACCTTATTCCACGATGTATGTAACGCGTCCTTGGACAGTACGTCAGTACGCTGGTTTCTCCACAGCGGAAGAATCCAATGCGTTCTATCGTCGTAACTTGGCAGCGGGCCAAAAGGGTTTGTCTATCGCCTTTGACCTTGCTACTCACCGTGGTTATGACTCCGATCATCCTCGTGTAGTAGGTGACGTTGGTAAAGCGGGTGTTGCGGTAGACTCCATCCTCGACATGGAAATTTTATTCTCCGGTATCCCCCTTGATCAAATGTCTGTATCCATGACCATGAATGGCGCCGTATTGCCAGTAATGGCGTTCTACATCTTGGCTGGTGAAGAACAAGGTGTAGATAAAAAGGTTATGGCTGGTACAATCCAAAATGATATCTTGAAAGAGTTCATGGTACGTAATACTTATATTTATCCTCCAGCTACGTCCATGCGCATTATCGGCGATATCTTTGCGTATACATCCCAGTACATGCCTAAGTTCAATAGTATCTCCATTTCCGGCTACCATATGCAAGAAGCGGGCGCTACTGCGGATATCGAATTAGGTTACACATTGGCCGATGGTCTCGAATATATCCGTACCGGTGTTAATGCGGGACTTCACGTTGACCAGTTCGCACCACGCTTGTCCTTCTTCTGGGCAATCGGTAAAAACTACTTCATGGAAGTGGCAAAAATGCGTGCAGCTCGTATGTTGTGGGCTAAGATTATCAATAGTTTCGGCTCTGAAAATCCTAAATCCATGGCACTTCGTACACATAGCCAAACATCTGGTTGGTCTCTTACAGAACAAGATCCGTTCAACAACGTGGCTCGTACATGTATGGAAGCGATGGGCGCGGCTTTGGGCCATACGCAATCTCTACATACGAATGCGCTTGACGAAGCCATTGCGTTGCCTACGGACTTCTCCGCACGTATTGCGCGTAATACTCAGCTTTACATCCAAGATGAAACTAAGGTATGTAAGGTTATCGACCCATGGGGCGGTTCCTACTATGTAGAAGCGTTGACAGATGAATTGATTCGTCGCGCTTGGGGTCATATTCAAGAAATCGAATCTCTTGGCGGTATGGCGAAAGCTATCGATACAGGGCTTCCTAAGATGCGTATCGAAGAAGCTGCTGCACGTCGCCAAGCTCGTATCGACTCTGGTCGTGAAGCGATTATTGGTATCAACAAATATCGTCTAGATAAAGAAGACCCATTGGATATCCTCGACGTAGATAACACGGCTGTACGGGAAGCGCAAATTCGTCGTCTCGAACAATTGCGTGCTAACCGAGATGAAGAAAAAGTTCAATCCTGTCTTGAAGCGATCACAAAGGCTACAGAATCGGGCGAAGGCAACTTGCTTGCTCTTGCGCTTGAAGCGGCTCGTGCCCGTGCATCCTTGGGTGAAATTTCCTTTGCTGTTGAAAAGGTATGCGGTCGTCATAAAGCGGTTATTCGCTCTATTTCCGGTGTATACTCTAGTGAATTTGAAGATGACGATGTAATCAAAGAAGTACGTCAAATGGCGGATAACTTTGAAGAACTCGAAGGTCGTCGTCCTCGTATCATGATTGCGAAGATGGGCCAAGACGGTCATGACCGTGGTGCCAAAGTTATCGCTACATCCTTCGCGGACATGGGCTTTGACGTGGATATCGGACCTTTGTTCCAAACTCCAGAAGAAACAGCACAAGATGCGGTGGATAATGACGTTCATATTGTCGGATTTAGTTCTCTTGCGGCGGGGCATAAGACATTATTGCCTCAACTTGTAGAGGAACTCAACAAGCGGGGCCGTGGAGATATTTTAGTTGCCATCGGCGGCGTAATCCCTGCTCAGGACTATGAATTCCTACGCGAACATGGCGCAGTGGCTATCTTTGGCCCTGGTACAGTTTTGCCTGTAGCGGCTAAAAAATTACTAGAAACATTGACTAGCCACGTTCAAGAAGAAGAGTCTGATGACTGATACTTATCGTCCCGATTGGGTGCCAGAAGAAGCTAAGAAAGATGATACTTATGCGTGCCGCGTAATGAAAGGCGTCAAAGAAATGCACGATGGCCTTTTATCTAGCTCCGCTCATCTGGCTCCGTCGGTACGTCCCGTACAGCGGCGCAAGAAATTAACTGTCGCTGATTATGTACGCGGTATCGAGCAGGGGGACCGCGTTATACTTTCACGGGCTATCACATTAGTAGAAAGTAATAATAAGGAACACTTTAAATTAGCTCAACAAGTGTTACAAGCCATATTGCCTCGTACCGGCAAGGCGTTGCGCATCGGTATTACCGGTGTGCCTGGGGCTGGTAAAAGTACATTTATTGAAGCCTTCGGGAACATGCTCATTGAAGCAGGTTACAAGGTGGCCGTACTTGCTGTAGACCCTACAAGCCAAGTCACCAAGGGTAGTATCTTGGGCGATAAGACGCGGATGGAAACGTTGACGAAACATCCTGAGGCATATATCCGTCCATCGCCAGCTGGTGGCACACTAGGCGGTGTAGCTCGTAAAAGTAGAGAGACCATGCTACTTTGCGAGGCTGCTGGGTACGATATTATTCTCGTCGAAACCGTTGGGGTAGGGCAAAGTGAAGTTACCGTTCGTTCCATGGTAGACTTCTTTATGCTTATCGTATTAACCGGTGCAGGCGATGAATTACAAGGCATCAAAAAAGGCGTTATGGAATTGGCCGATGCTATTGTGGTCAACAAGGCGGATGGGGATAACCTTAAACGAGCTCTTATTGCCCGTAGCGATTATGATCGGATGTTGCATTATATCCGCCCTGCTACGGAAAAATGGAAAACTCAAGCCTACACATGTTCTGCCGTTACAAAGGACGGCCTCGACGAATTATGGGATGTGATCCAAGAATTTACGGAACAAGGTAAAGAAAATGGCGTATTCCTCAAACGTCGTCAAGAACAATCCCTTCGTTGGGTACGTGATATGATTGACGAACACTTGCACAACCTATTCTTTAATAATGTAGTCATTCAAGGTCGCATGGGCGAAGTCGAAGCGGCTGTTTTAGATGGAGAAATGAGTGAATCGCAAGCCGTCGAAGAACTCATAGGCGTCTTTGACAAGTCCTTAACATAATCTCTATACATACAGGCATAGTATCTATACTGCTATCGGTTTGTAATTGATAGGAAATGATAGGTACTATGCCTTTTTTTTGATGAAATGCATAAGTATGACTTTTGTAAAAATCATACTTAGTATATAATTTAGTTATAGATGTATACTTTATGGGTTATTTTAAAAGGAGAGATTTATTTTGAATCCACTAGTAAAAAAACTAACAACAGCAGTATTGTGTGTGACTGCGCTCACATCTCCACTATTTTTGACTGGTTGTAGCTTTTCTAAGGTTGCCAATGGTGTGCAACAAGGTTCTCAAAAGGCATCACAAGAAGACGTTAAAGTGTTTAACAACTACATTAAAGCTGTCGGCGATTTTAACAGTCATACAGTGCGCTTTGGCTATGCTATCGGTCCAGACATCCAAAACCTAAGAGAAGGTCAACATTTAACAAGCTTTATGGCCCCACATTTTGATTCTTTACAAGAGGAATTACAAGCTGCTAAAGATGCTGGCGTGCCATATGATGATATGAAGGAACCTCTTGATAAGGTATTAGCTGTGTTGAAGGAGATTGTACCAGTAGCGAGTGACTTGGATACTTACTACCAAACTAATACATATAAAGCAGATAATTATGCTAAAGAACAACAATTAGGACCTAAATACGTTCAATTATATGATCAATTCTATGCAGCGTATAACCAATTAGATGCAGTGATTCATAAACACAATATGGAAAATCAACAAGCTCACTTAAAAGAACTTAAAGAGTCTGGCAAGAAAAATGCAGCGGCAGCTCAAGAAATTCATTTACGTTTAACTGCTTTATTGGATGGCTTTGAAGAGGGTAAACAAATCGATGTAAATGCAGCTAACCAAGAGTTACAAGGCATCATGGATGTATCCAATAGCATTACTAGTTCGGAATATAACAGTACTAAGTCTTCATTAAATACAGCTATTGGTAGAATTCGTACATTCTTAGGTGACCAAACAAATGATCATTATAATGATATGGTTGAGTCCTATAATAGCTTCATTGGCAGCATGAATCGTATGGATATGAACAAACTTGATAAATAATATCCAGCTATATACGAATAATGAGTGCATTACTTGTGAAAGTCCATACCTCACAGTGAGTACTCAACTGTAGATATAAAAATTTCATACAAAGGTACATAATGAATGTACCTTTAAGGGCTACATCAAACAGCATATCTATTGATGTAGCCCTTTTTGTGCATTTTCTCATAATGGTTTCTTCTCATGCATTCTATTATAACTGAGGAATCAAGGTTTCGTAAACGAGTATGTGAACATGCTATAAAGCATGGAAATAATGCTGAAGCTGCACGCCGTTATCATACTAGTAGACAACAAGTACAACGTTGGGTAAAGCGTTTCGACGGAACTATTGATTCACTTCGATTGTACAGTCGTAAACCACATTCTCATCCTAATCAACACACTGAGGAAGAAGTAGCACTTATCAAGCGTATGCATTCTAAGTTTAAACATGAAGGGCTATCTCAAGTATATGTTGAGGCAAAGAAGCGTGGTTATGAACGCTCATATGGCTCTATGTGCCGACAAATAAGACGACAAGGCCATTTTCTCCGTGGCAGAATGGAAATTATGAATCAAAAGGCATAGGTATTTGTCACAAATGTTTGATTACTTTAAATTAATTATGAAAACAAGATGAAAAAAGTATTGATTTCGATAAAAAATAATGGTAATATCAACTTGATTATCATAAGTATATATTATAAACTTATGATTAAAAGTTTTTAGTGTGTATTAAAATTATAAAATTATTATTTGAATGGGAGTGATGTAATGAATCGAGTCTATAAGGTTGTGTATAATCGCACAAAAGGTCAATATGAAGTAGTGTCAGAATTAGCAAAAAATGGGGGTAAGGCGAATGGTAACCCTCTATTAAAGTCTATTTCGACTTCAGCTAAAGGGTTAAGTAGAGCCTTGTTAGTAGGTATGTTCCTCGTGGGAGGAATCTGCGGTGTGCAGGCGGAAACGATTAATGACGGTGATAAAATTGTTGCCGGTCCTAATATTTCTGTAACTAAGGATGCAACAACTAATACGATTACCGTTGCTGCGACAGGTGTTGCTACTACCGCTGAAATGGCAACAGCTACAACAAATATTACCCAAAATAAGACAGATATTGGGACTAATAAAGCAGCAATCGAAACAAATAAGACCGCTATTGCTGCAAATAAAACTGCGACTGAAACTAATAAGACAGAAATCGCTAAAAACAAGGCGGCTATAGATACTAATAAAAATGACATTGCAGCTAATACCGGTTCTATTAATACTAATAAGACCAATATTCAAGCAAATACTAATGATATCAATACAAATAAGACTGCAATTGGAACCAATAAGACAAATATCGATAAAAATAAAGTCGCCATTGATAAATTGGAAGACCTCAATACTAAATTGGGGTTAGATCCAACTAAACCGGGCATGAAATATTTCAGAGCCAAATCTACAGGTGATGATGCACAGGCACTAGGTGATGATGCAATTGCTGTAGGTGTTAAGTCTTATGCGGGTGCTCAGGATTCATTAGCTATCGGTAATGATGCTCGAGCTTCCGGTAGTGCTAGCAGAAGTGTTGCTATAGGTAATAATGCAACTAGCGGGTCCTTTGCGGGCATGACAGCTGATGGCAACAGCTCCGTTGTCGTTCTTGGCGGTGGGCAGTCCAGCGTATCCATTGGTGATAAAGCTAATGCACGTGGCAATACTTCTATCGCTATGGGTAAAAGGGCCACAGTTTACAATGATGGTGCTAATACTCAACTTGTGAGCAATAGCATGGCAATCGGCACCGATGCTAAAACTATTGCATCAAACAATGCCATAGCTATCGGTAACACTACTACTGTTGAAAAGAACAGCAATAGTGCGATTGCTATCGGTGATGGGACAAAAGTTAAAAGTGAAGCCGGTGTTGCTATCGGTAAGGAGACCGTTGCGTCCGGACAAGACAGCTTATCTCTCGGTACGGAAGCGAAAGCTGGCAATGTAGGTGCTGTTGCAATGGGTAAAAAAGCTTTGGCAGGTCAAGCGGATTCCGTTGCCATCGGTACGGAAGCATTAGCTAATGCAGGTACAGGCATTGCCATTGGTAATAAGGCTGAATCTAACGCTATAGGTTCTGTTGTTGTCGGTAATAATGCCGGTAAAGGTATGGTTGGTGACTTGTTGGGGGCTAAAGGTTCTCATGTTGTCATCGGTGACAATGCCGGTCATGATATAGATGGTCAACAAAATATCGCTATCGGTTATAAAACCGGCAAAGCCGTTAAAAGTGATCATAATGTGGCTATTGGTTCCGAAGCCGGTACAAATATAGGTTCTACCGGTAATACATCAGAAGGCAAAAACGTATCCATCGGTTATCATGCTAATAAAAATGATGCCGTTGTTGCTAGAATTCAATCTACTGCTATCGGTAGTGAAACTATAGCGGCTGATGATGCAGTAGCTATCGGCTATCAAGCTAGTGCTAATGATAATGGCGCTACCGCAATAGGTTTTAACGCAAGAGCAACAGGTGCTGCCAGTGTTGCAATCGGTCAAGGTGCTCGCTCTGAAGATGGCAATATCGCTCTTGGGAATAGTTCAGTAGCGACCGCTGCTATGAATACGGGTACCGGATATTTAACCGGTCAAGCAAAACCAAGAAACGTGGTTTCCGTAGGTGACACCGGTGCATTGCGTCGTATCGTAAATGTAGCGGATGGTTCTGCGGATCAAGATGCAGTTACAGTAGCACAATTGAAAAGATCTATTGATGATACAGTGGCTCGTGTAACGCATGCCGGAGCTGGTGGTGCCGGCAATACCGGGATATTCTACGATACCGTAACGACAAGTTCTGCTGATAATAGCATCACACTTCGCAACACGAGTGGTAAAGGTACTATTATCCGTAATGTGGCGGCTGGTGTATTAGATACCGATGCTACTAACGTGAAACAAGTTAAAGAGTTGGTAGATACTTCAAAAACGCATTACTATTCCGTAAAATCATCAAATAATAATAACTTTAATAATGACTTGGCATCTGGTGTAGATTCCATGGCTGCCGGTGTGAGTGCGAAGGCATTAGGCGAACGAAGCGTTGCTATTGGTAATAACAATGAAGCTCAAAGTACGGGCAGTATCACTCTTGGTGTAGGCTATTCTGACGGCAATGCTGCAACTGGTCTAAAACAAACACTTGCCATTACCGGTTATGAGTATAACATGGCTATCGGTGCCGGTGCTCAATCCGCAGGTAATAGTTCTATTGCTATGGGTACACTGGCTACATCATCCATTAAAAATCAAGGTGATGCGGTAGATAAAGCGATTGCCATCGGTTATTCCGCAGGCGTATCCGACAACAAGGCGATTGCTATCGGTAGTGATGCTAAAAGTAACAGTAAGAGTGCGAGTGCATTAGGTGATACAGCACAAGCTTTAGCTAATGATGCTCTTGCTATCGGTACACAAGCACAAGCATCCGGAAGTGCATCCGCTGCAATTGGTGCAAGAAGTGCCGTATCTGGTGCCAATACATATGTGGTAGGTAGTGATAACAGTAACAATCCGGCAGGGACTGGAGCTACTATTGCAGCTACTAATTCCGGTGTATTCGGTAATCAAAATCGTTTAGAAGGTAATAAGAATAGACTTGTCGGTAATAGCAATACTGTTAAATTGGAATCCATGGCGTTATTGACAACACCTAAGAAAATCGAAGATGTGATGATTACCGGTAATGATAATACTGTTTCCGGTGATCCTGATGCGTCTACTCAAGGCGATGCAGGCAATATCCTCGGTATTTCTGTAACAGGTTCCAAGAATACTATTCAAGCCAAAAACAGTGGCAACAAAGATCTTAAAAATATCGGTATTGTAGGTAATAACAATACCATCGACACATCCAATACAGCACGTGATCTCTCCGATACTCAGATATTGGGTAGCGATGTGACGGCAACATTGGGTAATTCCGTATACTTAGGTAGTAAATCCGCTTATGTAGCTGCCGGTGCCAGTACAAAAGGCATGGATGCATACACAGGTAACGGTACCTATAACTATGCGGGCGGTATACCTGCAGGCGTAGTTACTGTCGGCTCTGTAGGCAAGGAAAGACGAATCCAAAACGTAGCAGCTGGTTTGGTAAGTACCACAAGTACAGATGCTATCAATGGTAGCCAATTGTATAACCATACATTACCATTGCGCTTTGGCTCCGACAATTCTACAATCGGTGCTACCGCGGCGGCTGACAACAATGTGATACACCGTGGTTCCAATCAAGCCATGTCTATCCTTGGTGGTGCGAACGGAAATAATTTAACTGATAATAATATCGGTGTCGTTACAGAAGCCACAAATAATAAGATGACCGTAAAATTGGCGAAGGATCTTAATGGTCTTAATACCGTGAATGCTAATACGGTTAAAACCGGCGATACTGCGATGACAACGGATGGTGTGACTATTAACAACGGTCCTAAGATCGTTAAGACCGGTATCGACGCAGGTGGTAAGAAGATTACCAATGTAGCTAATGGTACTGATGACAGTGATGCAGTTAACTTCGGTCAATTAAAATCTCAAAGTGATGCATTGACTGCAAAAGGTTTTGGTATCAAAGCGGAAGACGGCAACAAGGTTCATAAAGCTCTTGGTGAAGATGTTGACGTGATTGGCGATGGCAAGAATATCTCTACAAAGGTGGACGGCACATCCGTTCGTGTCGCTATGAAAGACGATATTACCGTGACCAGCGTAACAGCTCAAGATGGCAATGGTAACAAAACCGTTACTAATGCAAACGGTGTAACGACTGAAGATAATGCAGGCAACAAGACCGTTGTTAATAAAGACGGTATTACCATCAATAAAGTAGACCCAACAGGTAATAAGACCGTATCTTTAACAGGAGATGGCCTAAATAATGGCGGTAACCAAATCAAGAATGTAGCTAAGGGTACAGACTTAACAGATGCTGTTAACCTTGCTCAATTACGTGACGAAATCAGTTCCAATGCGACTAAACTTGTGGACGGTAAAAACACAACCGTTGAAGGCGACGGTTCTGCTAATAATCCGTATAAAGTCAATGTAAGCGACGACTTAGTGCTTGGTAAGAAGGGTGCTGACGGCAAAAACGGCTCTATCGGCGTTAACGGTAAAGACGGCTCCGCTGTAGTAATCAATGGCAAAGACGGCTCCATCGGATTGAACGGCAAGGACGGTGCTAACGGCATCTCCATCAAGGGTGGCGAGGGCAAAGCTGGCGTTGACGGCACTAGCATCACACGCCTCGTTGTGGAAGAAAAGAATGGTACTAAACATGACGTAGCTACATTGGATGACGGCATGAAGTACGGTGGTGACACAGGAAATGTCATCAATAAGAAACTTAATGAACAAGTAAACGTAGTTGGTGGCATTACGGATGAAACTAAATTGACTACCGATGACAATATCGGTGTTGTATCTGACGGTACGAACAATTTGAAAGTACGGTTAGCTAAAAAACTTACCGGCTTAGAATCCGTTACGACCGGCAATACGACTATAAATACCAATGGTGTTACCATCAATAATGGTCCTTCTATGACGACAAATGGTATCAATGCTAACAGCACAAGAATCCAAAACGTTGCCAATGGCACCAGCGATACTGATGCAGTAAATCTCGGCCAATTGAAATCTCAAAGCGATGCATTGACTGCAAAAGGCTTCGGTATCAAAGCGGAAGACGGTAACAAGGTTCATAAAGCTCTTGGTGAAGATGTTGATGTGATCGGTGATGGCAAGAATATCTCTACAAAGGTAGACGGCACATCTGTTCGTGTCACCATGAAAGACGATATTACCGTGACCAGCGTAACAGCTCAAGATGGCAATGGTAACAAAACCGTTACTAATGCAAACGGTGTAACGACTGAAGATAATGCAGGCAACAAGACTGTTGTTAATAAAGATGGTATTACCATCAATAAAGCAGACCCAACAGGTAATAAGACCGTATCCTTAACAGGAGATGGTTTAAATAATGGGGGCAATAAGATTACCAACGTTGCTGACGGTGTTGATGATAATGATGCAGTCAATGTAAATCAGTTGAAAAAAGCGACTGCAGCCGGGACTACTACCGTAAGTGCGGGCAATAATATTACTGTTACAAAAACTACGAATCAAAATGGTTCCGCGAATTATGAAGTTGCGCTTAAAGATCAAGTGACATTGGGTTCAGATCCTACGAAACAAATCGCGCTTGATGGTACTACAGGTACGATCAAGGCCGGCGATAAGGTTACAATCGATGGCAACAAAGGTAATATTACTGCAGGTAAAGTGGCAATCGATGGTGAAAATGGTA
>NZ_CAUVFT010000029.1:0-28444 GCF_963551295.1 uncultured Veillonella sp. | reverse complement strand
CCAGGATCAAACTCTCCAAGATATCTTGAAGCTATTTGAATAGCTCATTTGTTTTTGTTGTCGCTACATTGAAGTAGCTTTGAATTATGGTTGGTTTTGACTATGTCAAAACCCGCACTCTGGCATATGTTCAATCATTTTGATTGATTACCTATCATTGTTCAGTTTTCAAAGATCTGTTACGTTAGTTCTACGCCTAACGACTTGTATAGTATATCAATCTAACCTTAAATCGTCAACCTCTTTTCCAAAGATTTTTCAACCGATTTTCGATTAAATTTTATACTCACAATCATAACCAAAATCTCTAAAAATAGAGATAGAAAACTCACAAACCGAAGTTTGTGAGTTTTAATTTGGTGACTCACCCGCGACTCGAACGCGGGACACCCTGATTAAAAGTCAGGTGCTCTGCCAACTGAGCTAGTGAGTCATGTTGGCAGGGGTGGCTGGGATCGAACCAGCGCATAACGGAGTCAAAGTCCGTTGCCTTACCACTTGGCGACACCCCTACAGTGATTACGATGTGTAGGTTATGGGGTGAGTAGTGGGGATCGAACCCACGCGTAACGGAGCCACAATCCGCCGTGTTAACCGCTTCACCATACCCACCACCTTGTAGGTATCGAAGACATTGTCTTCGTAACAAAGAGAATTATATCTTTTCTAGAGATTTGTGTCAACACCTTTTTCTCAATTTCATTAATTTTTACAAACGAAACTTTTAATTGTGTCATCTCTAATATAAGCCCTTTAATCCTCATATAAATAAGGAAGCACTATCGGAAACTTTCGTTTCACAAACAGCGCTTCCCCATTATACATATTATTTACTTACTTGGCAAATAATTTTTTACAAAATTTGGCAATGCAAAAGCAGCTTTTTGAATGCCTGCATTATAGTACTTTGTTTCAAAGTTTTGTTCTCGGTTTGGAATCCATGTTAGAGGATCAAATGTTTTAGACCCCAAGGTAAAACAATGCATCCCTGCAGGATAGATTGGAATGAAAGCTGTATATAAGCGCGCAATTGGAAAATGGCTATTAACATAACCAAATACTTTTTCCACTAATGGTTGGTGTAACATCGGAGATTCTGTTTGTTGTACAAACAAGCCATCAGCTTTCAAAGCTTTTAATGTATTCTTATAAAATTCTTCTGTAAACAAGCCTTCACCAGGACCGATTGGATCGGAACAGTCTACTATAATTACATCATAATAATCTTCTGCTTCTGCCATGAAACCAATACCATCGACAATTTTTACAGTTAATTTTGGATGGTTTTCAATCATAGCTTTAGCAATAGTTGGTAAATATTGTTTTGCCAACTCTACTACCTTGCCATCAATTTCAACCATTGTTACTTCTTTTACACAGTCGTGACGTACACATTCTCTAGCTACGCCACCATCACCGCCACCGATGATCAGTACTCGTTCAGGATTTGGATGTAAGAATAATGGAACATGACTCATCATTTCATGGTAGATGAACTCTTCACGTTCAGATGTTTGGAATACACCATCTAATGCGAGCATTGTACCATACTCTTTAGATTTAAATACTTCAATTTTTTGGAACTCAGATTCACCTGAATATAATACTTCTTCCGCTTCAGCGCTGAGACGTAAATGAGGAGTTTGTTCCTCTGTAATCCATTGGCTCATGTAGTACCTCCTACTTTTATACTACAATACGCACCGCAGGTTATTGCGATGCGTATGTATATTACTTTAATTGCTCTATTACTTAACCTTTACGGCTAATATAACAGAAACCGCCACCTAAAATGGTATCTTTCATCCAATTCGCTAACGAAAAATCACGGATTTCACCTTCATCAAAGATGCCACAGCGAATATCATCGCCATCCCTGAAAATCTTGTGAATTGGAACCCAATGCCATGTATAGAGAGCCCTTTCTTTCCCTTTATGACGATTCAAAAATGCTACAGGCACATCTTGTGCCAAGGCATCATAAATAAATTGAGCTGCAGCCTCTACCTCTACACGAGAAGCACAGAAAGGAGACACATTTAACATATGTACATCATATGACAAGCCTTCATCTTCTAATAAACGAACCAGGCCTCGTTCCATCCATTGCGTTTTATAAACACCACCACCAAAGCGTGGCTTTACATATTTCCAAACTAAGTTCATCCGTTCTAAAGCAAGCGTTTGATCGGATGTGGTTTCTAAATCTAATAAGCCATCCCTAAATAGCGAATAGCTCAAAACTTGTGATGCCGATGTAGGGCCACAACCAGACAAGCGTTGCCACTCATCTGTGAACCACTCTTGGTCATACCCATATGATGTCTTTCCGTCTACATCAATATATAGCCATTCCGGATGTTTAATAGATACATCATTCATGAGATCAACCTTCGATTACTTCAACAGTTTCCATAATAGCACCTTGATGGATACCATCAACTACGTCCATACCTTCGATTACTTTTCCAAATACTGTATGTACACCATCCAAATGAGGTTGTGGTTCGTATACGATAAAGAATTGGCTACCACCAGTATTAGGACCACGGTGAGCCATAGACAATGCACCACGTTCGTGTTTGTGTGGGTTACCAATTAATTCATCTTTAATTGTGTAGCCAGGACCACCTGTACCATTGCCATTAGGGCAACCACCTTGAGCTACGAAACCAGGAATTACACGGTGGAAGCGAAGACCATTGTAGAAACCTTTATTGATCAGATCAATGAAGTTTTGTACTGTGCCAGGAGCTTCTTTATCAAATAATTCAATTATAATATCGCCGCCGTCAGCCATATGGATTTTTGCTTTTTTCATTGTTCAGGTACCTCCAAAATTGTACGCAATACATGTGCTGCTAATATAAAACCTGCCACTGGGGGCACAAAACTACATGTTCCAGGACTTGTCGCTTCGCCGCGGAATTGTGGTTTTGTCGGTTTTTCTGTAGAAAATAAAACTAATTGTTTTTTAATGCCCCGTTTTTTGAGTTCCCGACGCATAACGCGTGCCAAAGGACATGTATGAGACTTATTGATATCAGCAATCATAAGTTTTTCTGGGTAAAAGCGATTACCGCCGCCCATACAAGAAATAACAGGGATGCTTTCACGTTGACAAACCTCAATGATAGTAAGTTTCGCCGTTACCATATCAATGGCATCGATAACATAATCAACGTTCAAGCTTTGAATAAATCCAGGATAGTTTTCCTCGGTATACATAATATCATAAGTTTCTATCACTACATCAGGATTAATAGCTAACGCTCGCGCCTTTGCCACCTCTACCTTACGTGCCCCAATCGTGTCATGAGTCGTAATCATTTGACGGTTCAAATTGCTAGGCGCTATGGAATCTCCATCGATAATGACGATGCGACCTACACCAGCTCGCACTAACGCCTCAAGGGCACCACCACCTACGCCACCGACACCAAAGAGTGCAATAGACGTGTCCTTTAATGTTTGGATTTTATTGGGACCAACTAACCACTCCAAACGGGTTAACATATATTCCATTAATATTTACCTGCCGGAATGATTTCTGTCCAATATCCATCTGGATCCGCTATGAAATAAATGCCCATATCAGCGTTCTCATAAGCAACAACGCCCATCTCTTTATGTTTCTTAAGAGCTGCTTCATAGTCATCTACGTAAAACGCTAAATGGAATTCATTGTCGCCTAAATTATAAGGACGATCCCAATCGCGCAACCATGTAAGTTCTAATTCATGTGCTGTATAAGGACTTTTTAAATACACGAGAGTGAAAGCACCGCTTGGGTCTTCCAAACGACGAGACTCCTCAAGCAATAATGCTTCTTTATAGAAGGTTAGACTTTTATCAAGATCTTTAACATTTATATTATTATGAGCAAACGAAAACTTCATAGAACCCCCTTCGTAAATACAGGATGTTTTTGTAGGAATTATCCTCTTTTAATAGTAACACATTTGGCAAATCTATATCTAGTTAATGATATCTAGTTAATAACAAATTTTGCCGTACTACCATCGTCACCGCGAATAACTTCTAAATGAGCAGGTATGCGCGATTTTAACTCAGGCACATGGGAAATCATACCGATAAGGCGCCCAGAAGATTGCAATTGTACCAATGTTTCCATAGCTAGTTCCAATGTATCTGGGTCAAGCGTGCCAAAGCCTTCATCGATGAACATCGTATCCATATGGATACCACCAGCATAGCTTTGAATAACATCCGCTAATCCCAAGGCAAGCGCCATAGATGCCAAGAATGTTTCGCCACCCGACAAGGTATTTGCCGGTCTAGATTGCCCCGTGAAAGCATCCATAACTGCCAAATCAAGGCCTTGCTTGCCACGACCACCACCTGTATAGTCAGATCTTTCCAAGGAATATCTGTTGCGACTCATCTTCTGAAGTCGTAAATTTGCTGCATATACGACCTCATCTAAGATAGCCCCCAATACATAACGCTCAAAGGTAACATTTTTAAAGCCTTGCTCCCCACCATTAGCGAGATCATTTAATCGGCTTAAGAACTTCACCTTTTCACGAGCCTCGCCCATAGCAGCTTCAAGTGCTTCTAATGAGATGAGCGTAGTTTCGATATGCTTTGTTTCTTTATCCCATGCCGCTAGATTGCCTACTAGCGTATCTCGATGCTCTACTGCTGTAGCATAGATTTCATCAGAAACAGTATCACTTGGCTTAACCACAGTTTCTGAGGCCTTTAACGCCGCATCATATACAGCTCGTGCTTTATTAAAGGCTTCATCCAAAGCATGCAGCTGTGTTCTATAGTTCTCTATCTCTTTAATATCACGTAAAGCCTCTACAAAATCATCTTCTGTTAAAGAAATAGTTTGTAATGACTGTGTATAGTTCTTATACATCAAATTGAGATTTTTTGTTTCCTCTTTTACTTGAGAGGACAAGGTTTCTAAGCGTCCGCGTTTGGCATTCAACTGTTCTCGAGCAGCATCTAAATTAGTTTTACCAACTTTCACCTGCTCATCGTAGGCCGTAATATCACTATCCAATGACTCTAGCTGTTTTTGCCACGCAGCTATATCCGTGGTTGGTAACGTTTTAGATAGAGCATCAATGTTAGCTTGTACTGAGCTAATACGAATCTCTAGGTCGTGTAGATTTTTAAGTAATCCATTATGGGCAAGCTCTAAAGTTGCTAACTTATCTCTAGCTACTTTTAACTTATGCTCCTTGTCAGCTATAGTTTTACTTAACAATTCAGACTTACCACGTAAAGCTGTAAGTTGCTCCATTTTATCCAACAAATCCTGCTGAACAGATGCAAATTTTTTCTCAGAAAAACCATCCATAGATAACTTTAGCGTAGAAACTTGTGCATCTACTTGCTTAGTTAACTCATCAAGACGAATAACTAAGGTTTTCTGTTGTCCCACTTCGCTAGCTTGCTTTTGTAGTGCTACGTCACGGGCTGTACGAGCCTCTTCAATTTCATCCTTAGTCGGATAAATCTCTGGCTTCGCCGCTAACTGTGGATGTTCTGTAGAGCCACAGACCGGACAAGGTTCATTATCTACAAGTAAATGAACTAGCTCAAAGGCGCGCCCTTCTTGCATTAGATGCTCTAATCGTTCAAGATGTACCTTTGCAACCTGCACTGTTTCATCTAGAGACGCTAGCCTTTGACCTTTATCATCGATTTCTTTTTGTACCTTACTAATTTCTTCTAGTAATTCAGAATATCTATGCAAATCATTTAGTTGCTCTTGAATAATAGGAGTATCTTCTAAGAGTTTGTTATTATCTTGTAACTGTTTACGCAAAGCTTCTAAATCAGCTTCTAACGTTTTTACAAGCTCCCGTTGTTTTACTAATGCATCTTCGCTTTTTTTACTATCTAATTCTTCTAAACTACTATGCAGTGTAGAGAATTTCTTTTTCAATACATCTAACTCGTCAAACTTCTCCGCTTGTTGTTGAAATTGAGCTAAGGTAGTTCTCTTAGCTTGTATACTTTCAGCTTGACCTTCTAAGCCACTGTAAACCTTTAAACATTTAGCCTCATGTTGAGTTGCCAGTTTCACACGTTCTTCCGCATCTGAAAGAGCCTGTTCTAAAGTTTTTAATACAGCCTGTTTCTCAATATATTGTTTATATAATTCATGCGTTGGTGTCAAAGAGTTAAGGAACTGAACCTTTTCACTTAGGTTTACGCGCTCAGTTTCCCTGGTTTTCACCAAGTCAAGTTTCGAAGTAGCCTCAGCAAGAGATTGTTGAGCCTGATTATATAAAGACCATTGATTTCGAAGCACATTAAACTGTTCTACCACAGTTACTGCCCCATCTCGATCTATAGCAAGAGCTTCTCGATGTCGTCCCCGATTTGCTAATAACTCACGCACATGCTCAATGGTTAACATTGGAGTTGCTCCATCATGAGGAATGGACTGTATGAAGGCAGTTTGCTTTGTTAGATTTTCTTCAACACCTGCCTTTGCTTCATCATAGGCGATCTTGAGTGCTTCTTGTAATTTTCGATATAGTTCCGTTCTAAAGAGTGTATGTAGTAATTCCTCACGTTCACTCGTAGAGGCAACCAGCAACTTTCGGAATTCCCCTTGAGGCAATAGCACAACTTGTAAGAACTGATCCTTGCGAAAGCCTATAATTTGCTGAATGGTATCGCGAATGGCGGCGGCCGAAGTGGCAATAACCTTCCACTCACCATCTTTCATTTCATATACAGTAGCACTAGCATTCTGCTCCCGCATCCCTGTACCACGTTTCTTTGCTACCATCTGTTTCGGTAATCGTTCAACACGATATTGTGCATCGCCAATAGCAAAAGAGAAATCAACACGAGTCATCCGATGAGGTTCTGCAAAGTCACTGCGAATAGCATCTGTTTTACGTACTTCCCCACTCGGCTCACCATACAAGGCATACACCATGGCATCTAAGATTGATGTTTTCCCTGCCCCTGTAGGGCCAGCGATGAGAAACATGGAATGGTCTTGGAGCTCGTTAAAGTCCAATGTGACCGAATCACGATACGGACCAAAGGCTTCCATAGTTAATGATATAGGCTTCATTTAGTCCTCCTTAAGAATTCGGTCCCATACAGAGTTGATATATTGCTGTTCTTGCTCTGTTAAAGGTTCCTTCCACACAGTTTCTGCAAATTGATTAAATAATTGACGCTCATTTAATTCTTTAAAAACCGCATCGCCCATCTCTGCTATTGGTCCTGCCACGCGACCAACTAGATTAATGGTCATACAACGATGATAAACCTGGCGCAATTTAGCCATTCCATCCATAATCGGCATCGTATCAAGTAAACGAGCTTGCACATAGTCATCCCTATGTTTAGCCTGTAATGCTTTATCATTTAACAAGTCTTCAAAATAACCTTCCAAAATGACTACATCTCGCTTCGCCTCTACAGGAATCGTGCTAATATCTACGCTCCCCTTTGTATCCATATCAATAATGGTGAAAGATTTCTTCTGTGCATGTTCATCAAAGGAATATTTTAATGGAGAGCCACTATAACGAATATGATCAGCACCCATTCGTTGAGGTCCATGTAAATGCCCCAAGGCAGTATAGTGAAAGTCTTTAAAGACTTGAGGATTTACCTGTTCACTGCCACCTACAGACAAGGTACGCTCTGAGCCCCCTACTTCACCACCCATAACAAAAGCATGGCTAATGGCGATCCTACGCATTCCCTTGGGTACTTGTTTATACAAGTAATCGCTCCAAGCCTGATACATTTGGTCATAATTATGCAAATTCAAAGCGCTTTCGCAATTTTGTTCATAACACTGTGTTACTATGTCAGCAATTTCAGTATCGATGGATTCTCCATTAGTAGCCTCTACATCAGCAAATAAAGAGCCTTCTATAATATCTTGAGATGACTTCTTTGATTTAAACCGTTTTGACTTTGCTTTAGTCTTAGTTTCTACACTCTCCAGATTTTGAACAGTTGCTAAAACAGTATTGGCAGAACTTAAACCCAAAGCCTCCCCTATACGCCGAGGTTCACTAAAAGGCATAGGACAAATTGCCACCATGCCATCTGACCCTTCAAATTCAAAAGGTTTTAATGCGTGATGAGGAGAGCCCCAAATGTGGATACCAGATTGTCCCAACATAGAGCGCCCCACTTCAAGACGTTCCGCTCCATCGTGATTACCGCTCACCACAAAGAGAGGCACCTTGTAGTCCATAGCGAGACGAGTAATTATGGAGTCCCACAGTTCGATAGCTTCAATGGGTGGCACCGCTCTATCAAAAATATCCCCTGCGAGCAATATGCCATCGATATTTTCATCTTTCAAAATATTAAAGAACTGATGTTCCAATACATGAGCTTGGTCTTCTGTTAAGTACTGGCCATAAAAAATACGCCCTAAATGCCAATCGGCAGTATGTAAAAAACGCATTTCGTCCCCCTTTCCAGTTCTCCCTACACCTTACACAATGTATCTATTTAAATGCAAAAACAAATGCTTAGTCCCATAACTTTATGGAAGTTTAATAACGTTATATAGTTTAAATAGATTTAATAGTTTTGATAGTTTCAATAGTTTTAATAACTTAATGTGTTTGCAATAACTAGTATAGCATCAAGTATTCTACATATTTATTATATAACTAAATTAACATCTGTGATTTAATTATTTATTCTCTACGATAGATCGCAACATAGCAATTTCTTTTGCGTATCCTTCTAATTCATTTGGCGTTTCCAAGTAGAATGGCAGGTTCGTCAATTTAGGATGTGTTACAACGCGAGCAATAGCATCGATACCAATATGTCCTTCCCCAATCTTTTCATGACGATCTTTATGGGCACCTATAGGATTTTTAGAGTCATTTAAATGAATGGCTTTCAAACGATCAAGACCTACAATTCGATCGAATTCGTCAATAACGCCATCAAGATTATGCACGATATCATAACCACCTTCATGAATATGGCAAGTATCAACGCACACACCCATGTACTCTTTTAGCTTTACACCATCAATAATGCGCGCAATTTCTTCAAAACGGGAACCAATTTCTGTACCTTTACCAGCCATTACTTCCAAAAGGACTGTTGTCTTCATACCTGGAAATAAGATTTCATTCAAGCACTCCACAATATATTCGATGCCTTGATCTACGCCTTGCTTCACATGGCTACCTGGGTGAAAGTTATACATTTGACCTGGCAAATACTCCATACGCTCTAAATCTTCCATCATAGATTGCTTCGCAAAAGCGCGTAAATCCTCTTTGGCGGCACATGGGTTATAGGTATACGGTGCATGTGCTAACAAAGTGCCAAAGTTGTGTTCTTTCATATATGCGCTAAGGTTATTCATATCCTCAACATCGAGAGCTCGCATGCTACCACCGCGAGGGTTGCGAGTAAAGTATTGGAAGGTATTGCCTCCAATTTTAGTAGCTTCCTTGCCCATATGTAAATAACCTTTGCTAATTGATAAGTGACTGCCTATTACAAACATAATACTCCTTTATATATGATCATACGATTTCTACAATTTTATAATTAGAAAATGCTTCACTCTAATATCTATTGTATTATGCTTATATCTATTTATAGCTATTCTATAACACTAATAGATATAAGATATAAGATACAAGATATACAATAACTAATATAACCCCTGCCGTGAAGGAGCCCTTCAACAACAGGGGTTATCTATTAATGACTTTCTTTTTTTGCGCACTCAGGGCAAACACCTTCGAAGGTAATATGTTGACCTGTAATTTGATATTCGCTACCTTGATCAGCAATCGTTTTGATAGCTTTCAAATCAATGCCCATCATATCCTCTACCTTATTACAACGGATGCAACGGATATGGGAATGAGCTTGTGTATCCCAATCGTAATGAGCGCGCTCATCACCAACTTCTAGAATTTTAACAAGACCGATTTTTTCAAAAATCTCCATCGTCTTGTACACTGTAGCCAAGCTCATGCTTGGATGTTCTGGGCGCAACGTATGATACAACATTTCAGCGGTTGGATGATCATGATGACCACGCAAAGCATCATAAATCGCAATACGCTGTGGGGTTACTTTAAACCCCTGGCTACGCAAAATTTGTGCGATATCCATAATAATCTACCTTTCTCCACTTGGAAATCTATTAGGCATAGGCCATTATCGACCGTTTACAAGAAATAATTATTATTTATTATACCAAAATTCTCAATACTTATCAAGATAAATAGTATTAACTATTAAGTAATAAAAAATGTGGATTGCTAAAAGCAATCCACATCCTATTAGTCTTTAAAGTAAGGTTTAAAACCTTCACCTTGATGACGAGTTTTTTTCTCACCACGTGGACGATCAGATTTGCGATCATCTCTGCGGCGGTCACCTTTACGGTCATTACGACGATCACTTCTACGATCATCGCGACTGCGACGACGGTCACCATCTCTACGACGATCACCATCACGACGGCGGCGATCACTACGACCACTTTCACGACGACGACGTACGCGCAATGGTTTTTCTTCTGTAATATTTACAGGAGTAGTATCTGGTTCTTTTGTTAACAATTTAAGAGCTGCCGCCAACAGTGTTACGGAGTCTGTATCATTCAACAATTCCTCAGCACTAGTTTTAAATGGCGCCAATGCTTCTAGATTATCTGTCATTTCAACGAGGCTTTCAATTGCCAAACGTTGTTGACCTTCAAGAACTTCACCTAATGAAGGTGCACGACGACGTGCAATTTTACGTTTTGTTAAACGCTCGATAGCATGTAAATGCTCCATTTCACGAGGGATAACAAACGTGAAAGCTTGACCTGCTTTACCAGCACGACCTGTACGACCTACGCGGTGCGTGTAGCTTTCAGGATCTTGAGGCATATCGTAGTTATATACATGAGATACACCAGAAATATCAAGACCACGAGCTGCCACATCTGTAGCTACGAGAATATCGATGGTACCTTCGCGGAATTGGCGAATTACGCTGTCCCGTTTTTGTTGAGACAAATCGCCATGGATGCCTTCCGCCATATAACCACGTTTCTTAAGACCTTCTGTTACTTCATCAACACGGCGTTTCGTACGTGTGAAGATAATAGCAAGTTCAGGTGTTTGAATATCAAACAAGCGGCAAAGAACATCGAATTTTTGACGGTCTTGCACTTCGATATAGTATTGTTCAATTAAGTCCATCGTAACTTGAGTCGGTTTCATGCGAATCAATGTTGGCTCTGTCAAATATGTTTCAGCTAATTGTTGGATAGCCTTAGGCATAGTTGCAGAGAACAACAATGTTTGATGGTCTTCCGGAATTGCCCCTAAAATTTTATTGATATCATCAACAAAGCCCATGTTTAACATTTCATCGGCTTCGTCCAATACGACAACTTTCACATGGTCAAAGTGGATAGAACCGCGATCCATATGGTCCATCAATCGGCCCGGTGTGGCAACGATGATTTGAGGATTCTTTTTCAATGCACGAAACTGACGATTAATATCTTGACCGCCGTAGATTGGCAAAGCCGTGATATTCGTGTACTGAGCCATTTTGTTAAGCTCTTCAGCTACTTGAATAGCTAATTCTCGTGTAGGGGATAAAATCACTACTTGAACGTGACGCTCGTTCCCGTCTACGCGTTCCAATACAGGTAAGCCGAATGCGGCTGTCTTGCCGGTGCCTGTTTGAGCCTGACCGATCATGTCCTTACCGCTCATGGCTACCGGGATAGCTTCCTGTTGAATTGGCGTAGGCTCTTCAAAGCCCATATCGTTTAACGCTCTTAGAACAGGTTCGCTAATCATTAATTGTTCAAATTTTTCTAACATCTAAATGTGTTTCCTCCTATTGCGCACGAACTATGCGTATTTAAATAGTATATCATATTTCGAAAATGAGCGCTATAAGAGTTATTTTGAATCTAAACTAAATCTGTTTTCTTCTCGTCAAAAAACGTTCCATTAAAACGATTCCACCTGATACACATAGCAAAACAATATAGGATAAATTAATAGGACTATAGAAGCATTCAACAAGAACAACCCATATAATTAATAGTAATCTAGAAATCCATTTCGTTCTTATTTTATCAGCAATCATAAATATAGATAAATTGATAATTATTTTAATAATTATCGCAGAGATGATAACTATAGAAGTAAATTCTTCTCTATAATCCGTCAGTTCATATAAGGGATATAATAAATAACTTAACAAAACGCTAAGTATTATTAAAAACCAAATATTTAATCCCTTTAAAAGTTTAGATTCACTATAATAAAATACTCCAACAAAAAGAAAGAGTAAAACACTAAGCAATATCCCTATAATTAATAGATAATCTAAATGAATCATGGTTTATACTGTCCTTTAATCATTTTTTATTTCTAGAAAATAAGTCGTTAACAAATTCAACCACACCTTCTTTTTATTTTTCCTCTGTAGATGCATTTTCAATATTATACAATGTTGGATTCCCCGAAATACCAATAGAATAATTATTTGATTTGATGAATTGTAAAATGTATTGCGACAAATAAAAAGACTCATATTGGAGATCTCGTGTAAAATGTAAATAACCGCAAATACATGACACGGAGGTCTCTAATATGAGCTATATACATCTTACCATAGAAAAACGAAGTCAAATAGAAGTTTTAAGAAAAGAAAGATACTCTGTTCGTAGAATCGCTAGTTTAATCGGTGTCCACCATTCTACTGTAGCCAGAGAATTAAATCGCGTTGAAGGTGAATATTCTACGATTAAAGCACAGCAGTTAGCAATTAGTAAGTCTGCTAATAAAGGCAGACCAATAAAGTTAACACCTCAACTAGCGGCTTTAATTGAATCCAGTTTACAACAAACTTGGTCTCCAGAAGAAATAGTAGGTGCTGAATTAGTTGGAGTTCTAAGCTTTAAGACAATATATTCTTGGCTCCATCGTGGTTTTCTTGCTGTAACAGAAAAAGTACTTCGCCGGAAAGGCAAAAAGCCCGGTACACAAGAAAACCGTGGACGCTTCAATGGTAAAAGGACCATTAAAGAACGACCTCAAGAAGTTGAAAACCGTGAGGTTTTTGGTCATTGGGAACTAGATACAATGGTTTCTTCCAGAGGTCAAAGCAAAGGCTGTTTAGCTACATTTGTTGAACGTAAAACACGATTCTATGTGGCCATAAAAATGAATGATCGATCTAAAGATTCTATGTTTTTAGCTATTAGTTCCCTGTACAATACATTAACCAGCAAATTACTTAAAACCTTTACGGTGGACCGTGGTAAGGGATTTGCTTGCTATGAACAGGTTGAAAACGAGTTTGGAATACCAATGTATTTTGGCGATGCCTATGCAGCATGGCAACGTGGCTCTAATGAAAATAGTAATGATTTACTTCGAGAATTTATTCCTAAGAAAACCGATTTAGCTAAAGTAACACTAGATAAACTAACAGAAGCACTAATGTTGATTAATAATCGACCTAGGAAATGCCTTGAGTTTAAAACACCATTTGACATGTTTAAACATGAGATTAGAAAATTGATTTAATTTTGTCGCATTACTTATTGCAATTCAAGATTCTAGCTACTTTTTTCATAAAACTTTTTCTTCTTATAATCATAACTAATTCCCCACTCTGCAGGAGATATCGGAATATGCTCATTATCATAATCAATACCTCTCCAAATAGCATTATCTCTAAAGTAACTAAGACCATTTTGAACTAATTTGGTTTCTAAACAGAATTCACCTGCCAAACTTAGATTATTTTCTAAAAGTATGCCTCTTACTATTAAACATTCATATTCCCAACCTTCATAATTTAAGTACTCAAAATATCGCAACGCAATTTGAGCATCCCACAAGTTATTTAGAACCATAACTTTAAAGAGAGTATTTACTACTTCATACTCACTAGATATATAATAATCATTTATTAACAAAAATTTATATATCTGTTCGCCTTCATTCGCATTAACTTTGCCAGAACTCAAAATGTCTTGCAAATTATTCATATTTAACATTTTACTTATTTGAAACTGATCCATAAAAAATGCTCCTCCCATAAACCATACTCAATGGATAAAAATTTCTACACATTATTTTTATCTAGTACCAAAATTCTTCACTATGCATTTATTCTATTTACTTAAGTATTGCCTTAGGGTTTGATTTTCTAATGGCCCTAATTGTAGCGCCTTCCGATTTTTAATTGCATAGACAGCTAATGCTTCAAAAGTATCTTTATCAAAATCAGAAAACTCATTAAAGGAATTAAACACTATGAATCGTTGATTCAGTAACTTAGGTAACACCTCTAAATCTTTCGTTCTCACTTTATCTAACTCATTTCGTGCAAAAGATTCATTGCTCTCATCACCTGAATTATTCTTACTAAACCGATTTATATCAAGATTGTTGGAATAATAGCTATATATAGCTTTCTGAGAGAAATCAATTTTAGTCAATTTCCCAAATTCAAAATTAAAATAAGCATTGTTTCTATAAATATGCTCACTACCATACTTACCAATAATAGTTCCTGTAGAAAGATCTACTATATCATTATGCTTAATCGAATTTTCCTTTCTATAGGATACATAGAAAGGTAGCTTTATAGGATGTCCAGCGTGCAACCCAGTATATCGTTTCTCACCATCAAAAAAGATCTCATGCCATATATCTCTATCACTTTCATCAAGACTAGAAATATTAGGATATAACTCATCAAGGCTCACATTAAAGTGTGTTTCTTTAGCATCTATCCGAGGAATGAAAGTGTTATATTTATTAATATCTTTATTCCAAGCATCTAACAAACTTACATTTTCATCAAAAATACCAATACCGTCTAAAGTTATGTAATAAAGTTTATTATCTACCTCATGAACAGCAACTACATTATTAGCAATTTTACGGTTTTCATTGCCATAATATAATCCACTCTCCTGAAATTCACTTAAATAGATCAAACTATTTTTAAAGTCACCACCTACCAAGAAATATATCAACACTCCCAATATGAGGATATAAATCAGTACTATTATGCCGATGATATAACCAATCCATTTAATTAGTCTCTTAAAATTCATAAGCCCCCACTCAAAACAACACCATATTAAAAAGCCTAAATTGATATACTGTCTATTTAAAATAATACATCCCTAAATGCATACACAAGCACGATTATACCAAATAACACAGAAAATATAGCAATAAGACTCCGTTTAAAATATACACTTTCTCGCTTCTCCCAATCCCCTGTAAGCATTGTAAAAAAAACAATCAAATACTTCCATAGTTCACTATAAATTGATAATCTTTATCTATTAAAAATTTAAGATTTAATGCCACTAAACTTATAATAGAAATTATAGATAAATACTTTGTTAGGCTACCAAAAATTCTATGTTTTTTATATATTCATGTTTTTTATCAATTGGACATTTACGAATCTTAAGTTTATATAACCCCATAGATAATGTCACAGATACAAAAACAAAAATATATCCTAACATTTCAAGTTTGCTCATTTTTCACCAATCTCATTTATAATACACTCTTAGATGTCCCTAATTATAACATACAGTATCTCCATACTTATAAGATACCAATCCACTATATTAAGCGCAAAAAAGGTACCTCTTTCGAGGTACCTTTTTTTATATAGTTTATTGAAGAGAGTTATGTTTTATTAATCTAAGTCATAAAAACCAGATGGTTTATCGCTCAAGTTTACGATGATATTTTTCATTTGAGTGTAATGCTCAAGGATAACTTTGTGTGTTTCACGACCGATACCGGATTGTTTGTAACCACCGAATGGTGCGCCAGCTGGGATAGAGTTATATGTATTTACCCACATACGACCTGTTTCGATACCGCGAGCTACGCGGATAGCACGATTGATGTTTTGAGTGAATACGCCACCCCCAAGGCCGTATAAGCTATCATTTGCTTGTTCGATAACTTCTTCTTCGCTGTGGAATTTGATGACAACAGCTACAGGACCGAAGATTTCTTCGCGAGCTACGCGCATATCATTTGTAGCATCTGCGATAAGTGTAGGTCTTACAAAGCAACCTTTACCAAGTTCGCCATCAGTAACACGTACACCACCGGCTACAATGCGAGCTCCTTCTTCTTTTGCAAGGTCTACATAACTCAATACTTTATTAACTTGGTCTTCGTAAATCAAGGAGCCAAGTTGAGTAGATGAATCCCAAGGCAAACCAACTTTCACCTTATCGAATAGTGCAGCAAGTTCAGCTACGAATTTATCGTAAATTGTATCTTGTACGAAGATACGGGAACCAGCGCAGCATACTTGACCTTGGTTAAAAAGAATACCGAGCATTGCCCCGTCAAGAGCTTGTTTCCAGTTCGCATCTTCAAAGAAGATATTCGCAGATTTACCACCTAATTCCAATGTGGCAGGAATCAAGCGTTCAGATGCTGCTTTATATACATCTAGACCTACCTCTGTAGAGCCTGTGAAAGCTAACTTGCTGAAGCCTGGATGATCAAGGATATATTGACCGGATTTAGAACCTTTACCTGTTACGATATTTACAACGCCTGGAGGCAAGATTTCTTTCAAAATGTTGCCTAGTTCCAAAAGGCTAAGAGATGTATGGCTAGAAGGTTTGATTACAACTGTACAACCTGCTGCAAGAGCTGGCGCCAATTTCCAAGCGGCCATTAGGAATGGGAAGTTCCAAGGTACTACCTGGCCTACAACCCCAATTGGTTCACGAACGATAAGGCTCAATGTATTTTCGTCAAATACTTGTGCAGAGCCTTCTTCGGAACGAAGCACGCCTGCAAAGTAACGGAAATGGTCCGCCCCAAGTGGAATATCCACGTTCAATGTTTCACGGATTGGCTTACCATTGTCGTATGTTTCAACTTGTGCCAAATGTTCTTTGTGAGCATCGATAGCATCCGCAATTTTCAATAAATAATCAGCACGTTCTACTTGAGAAACGTTTTTCCACGTTTTGAAAGCTTCTGTTGCAGCCTCTACAGCTTTATCAACATCGCCATATGTAGCCTCTGCACAGATAGCGAGTTGTTCGCCATTAGCAGGGTTATATACATTGAATTCAGCACCGTCAGATGCCTTTACCCATTCATTATTAATTAAAAGTCCATATCTTTCTTTAAGGTTCAAGCTCATTGCATTACCTCCTCTTTAGGAATATGATTTAGGAATTTCCCCTCTGTGATTACATCATACTCCTTATATCTAAAATTTTCAATTAGATATACCATTTTCGATATATCTGTTCTGCATTAATATGCATAGATTTTAGTTATATAGAAAAACCGCACCCTCTAAAACCATAGAGGGTGCGGTTTTTCGTATAATGACTTTTAGTCAAGAATGAGTTTCATTTAAAATCTATTAATATAGATTAACTAGCCTTCTAAGAAATTATCAGTTTCGACGATTCCCATTATTACGAGAGCCATTATTGTGATTATCATTTTGACGTCCGCCATTATTACGGTTGTTATTTCGGTTATCATTATTTCGACGCTGACCGTTGTTATTTCTATTATGGTTATTATCGTTATTCTTCGACTTTTCCGGTTGCAATGCTTTTACAGATAAACCGATACGATTGCGTTTTACATCAACAGAAATGATCTGAGCTTCGATAATATCACCTACAGCAAGCACATCAGATGGATGTTGACGGCTATTGCAAAGCTCGCTGCGATGTAATAGACCATTCGTTTTAAGCCCAAAGTCTACAAAAGCTCCGAAATCAACTACGTTATGAACAGTACCTTTTACAACGGTACCGACCTTGATATCTTCAAGGCTCACTACGTGTTTTCTGGTCAATGGAGCCGGTAAATCTTCCCGAGGATCGCGTCCCGGTTTTGCCAGTGCACCGAGTATATCTCGCACGGTTGGTACCCCTGCATCAAGTTTAGCAGCCATTTTCTCAGCATCTACAAGAGGTAATTTTACTTGCAATGCTTCTAATTGAGATTTATCTTGTAAGTCTTTTAAGGTAAAGCCTAACTCACCAATGATGCGCTCTGCCAATTCATAAGACTCTGGATGGACGGATGTATTATCCAGTGGATTTTTACCGTGTTGTAAGCGCAAGAAACCAGCACATTGTGTAAAGGCTGCAGGGCCTAAACGAGGCACTTTCAACAATTCCTTACGGCTTTTAAACACACCATTTTCTTGACGGTATGCAACAATATTCTTAGCCACAGCACTAGAAATGCCTGCAACATGTTGCAAGATAGCTGGAGATGCCGTATTCAGCTCTACCCCAACGTGGTTTACTACCGTTTCAACTACTTGGTCTAAGGTATGAGTCAATTGTTTTTGGTTTACGTCATGTTGATATTGACCTACGCCGATAGATTTAGGATCGATTTTAACAGATTCAGCCAATGGATCTTGTACACGGCGTGCAATAGATACGGCACCGCGAATGGTAACGTCTAAATCTGGTAACTCATCGATAGCTAATTTAGATGCTGAGTACACAGATGCGCCCGCTTCATTAGTGATGATATAGTGACAATCTAATTTTTCCTCTTCAATCATAGTCGAAGCAAATTGCTCTGTTTCGTAGGATGCAGTACCATTACCAATGGATAAAAGAGTAACCTTAAACTTACGGATTTTATCAGCCAATACCTTTTGAGCTTCCTTGCGAAGCTTTTCACTATTCGTTAAGTAGTAAGCACCGTAATCGAGCACATTGCCTTGTTGATCGATAATCGCCATCTTACAACCGGTGCGGTACCCTGGGTCGAGGCCCATGATAACATGCCCTGCCAATGGCGGTTGTAACAATAGATTTTTAAGATTTACACCAAACACCTTGATAGCTTGCTCATCGGCATTTTCCGTTAACTCATTGCGAATTTCACGCTCTAAAGCTGGGAAAATAAGACGTTTGTACGCATCGGCTACAGCAGCCGCTTTGTACTCTGCGAAGATGGATTTTGGATTTTTCTCTAACTTTTGCACCATGTAAGCAACATAAGTATCACCTGGTACAGTAAGAGCTAATTTCAAAGCACCTAATTTTTCACCGCGATTTACCGCCAAGATACGGTGAGACGGCATTTGACGAACCGGTTCAGCATATTCTGCGTATTGCAAGAACTGTTGTTGTACCTCTTCATCACCAGTCAACTCAGCTTGAATAAAGCCTTCGTTCCACATCTTTCTACGCAAGTAGGCCCGGAAGTCTGCACTATCGCTGACGATTTCCGCTACGATATCAGAAGCACCTTGAATCGCATCCTCTGGCGTAGGGACCTCTTCTGTTACGTATTCTTTTGCGATCTCTAACGGCTCCCCAGAGGTAACTGTATCATTGATAATCATATCAGCCAACGGCTCTAATCCCCGTTCTCGAGCAATCATGGCGCGCGTACGTTTCTTAGGACGGTATGGTAAATAGAAATCCTCTAATTCTTGAAGCTTTGTTGCCGCCTCTAAAGACTTCATCAACTCGTCGGTCATCTTTTCTTGCTCT
Source organism: uncultured Veillonella sp. (assembly GCF_963551295.1). NCBI lineage: Bacteria > Bacillati > Bacillota > Negativicutes > Veillonellales > Veillonellaceae > Veillonella > uncultured Veillonella sp. The sequence goes on along the minus strand of NZ_CAUVFT010000029.1, from coordinate 8,904 downwards.
GTAATAGAGGCAATGATTTCTTGGCGACGGGTTTCCAAGTTGCGCAGATATTTAATGCGTTCTTCAATGGTGCGCAATTGCTCATCTTGCAATTCGCCCGTTACTTCTTTACGATACCGAGCAATAAATGGTACCGTATTGCCTTCGTCCAATAATTCTACCGCAGCTTGCACCTGCTTTGGCTTAACATTTAATTCACTGCCGATGATGGCAAACATTCTTTCACTCATTTAGCTGCCTTTCTGCGATAGGTTACAAAACGATGAGGATATTTGTTCTTTTCATCCACCGCGCCATCTAGTACGGATTCAATGGTGAAAGCCTCCTTAGAGAACTCAGGGAAAAACGCATCCCCGTCAAATTCGTGATCTACTTCAGTGATATACATAGTATCTACGTAAGGTAGAAAAGCCTCGTATACTTGAGCGCCACCAATAACGTAGGCCGCATCAAGAGCACGTGCTGCTTCAGCAGCCGCCTCAGGGCTATGGAAAACTCTAACACCTTCTGGCACATCAAAGCCTTTATCACGAGTAATTACCCAATGCTCACGATTTGGCAACAAGAACGGTAAGCTTTCAAAGGTCTTACGGCCCATGATGATAACATGGCCTGTTGTTTTTTCCTTAAAGAATTTCAAATCATTTGGCAAATGCCAAATCAAGGTATTATCTTTACCGATTACACGATTATGTGCTACGGCTACGATTAATGCTAACATACTGCCCTCTTTCGGTTAATACTATACGGCAACAGTCATGGATAATTTACCAAGATGCTCATAACCATCTAAAGTAACGTCCTCTGGTGTGAAGTCATAGAAGTCTTTTACCTCAGGATTCACGATAATTTTTGGCGCAGGCAATGCTTGATCGCGACGTGCTAATTGCTCACGCAACGCATCTACGTGATTTTCATAGATATGGGCATTGTTGATGACATGTGTAAATTTACCAGGTTTTAGACCGGTTACTTGAGCAATCATACATTGTAATGCCGCATATTGAGCTGTGTTAAACGGAACGCCAAGCCCCATATCGCCACTGCGTTGTATGAGCATGCAGTTTAAGTAACCATCCCCTACATCCCATAAGGTTTCATACGCACATGGTTGTAACGCCATATCATCTAAATCTTCAATATTCCAAAGGGTTACAATCATTCGACGGCTATTAGGATCTTCTTTGATTGTTTTGATAAGCTTATCTAGTTGTTTGTACTTCGCAATTTGGTAGCCGTATGCTTTACCGATAGTTCCATCTTCACGCATCCATTCATCCCACACATGCACATTCATTTCTTGTAATTTGCGTACGTCATTGGACTGCATTTGCCAAATCCACAATAATTCTTTTACGGCTGTTTTGAAAGCTACAAATTTAGTGGTTAAAATTGGAAATTCCTCTTGCAAGTCAAATTGCATGATTTGTTGAGGCAATTTGTACGTTGCAATTCCTGTACGGTTTTGACCATAAATGCCATGATCTAAAATATTTTCAATAATACCGAGGTATTGTGTATCTGCTAAGCTCATATATCCCCCTAAATCTATTTATAATAAGCAAAAAATACTAACGTATATCTTGCTAATCTTACTAAAATATATAGTACTATCATACTAAAAAATATATAGCACTACCATATATACAGTAAAATTTATTATCCCTTATATTCTGCAATGGCCTGTAAAAAGGTAAGACCATATTTTTTCAATTTTGCTTCCCCTACGCCTTTAACATTGCCAAACTCACCTAATGTAGTAGGTCGTAAATTTGCCAAATCTATGAGTACTGTATCAGGGAAGATAAGATATGGTCTAAGGTCCGCTTCTTCTGCCAAGTGCTTACGATGTTGACGTAAATGTTCAAATAAACCGCCCGATGTAGAACTAGATTTTCCTCGTGCCACTGAGGTAACAGACTTACTAGTACGAGAAGGCACAGACACATGTTGTCTAATTTCCTCTACCTCTTTACGACCTGCTAACACTTCCTCGGCACCAGCCGTTAAGGATAACACAGGATATTTTCCCGTCGAACTGCGCAAGTAGCCAGATGCTACAAACTGTTGGATAAGTCCTTTAATAGATTTTTCATCTACATTGCTCAGTAAGCCAAAGACAGGCAATGCATCATGGCCAGCACGCATAATGCGATCCGTTCGCTCCCCGCGGACGATAGAGGTTATCATGGATGCTCCATATCGCCCATCGGTGCCCATAATAGCACGAAAAATAGCCTTTGCTTCTTTCGTAACATTGACCTTATCAGCAGAGCCCTTACAAGAGCTACAATTATCACAAGTAGTCCAAACGGTGCTTTCACCAAAGTAATTAAGCATATATTTACGCAAGCAATTACTACAGAAACAGTAATCAATCATGGACTGCAATTTACGTAACTCCACATTTTGTCGCTCAGGCGTTTCGATGGACTGTTCAATCAAATACTTATGAACTTGTACATCCTGCCCACTATAAAGCAAAATACATTCAGCAGGTGCCCCATCACGGCCGGCTCGCCCTGCCTCCTGATAATAGGACTCCATATTACGCGGCATTTGATAATGTAGCACATAGCGTACATTGCTTTTATCAATGCCCATACCAAAGGCATTCGTCGCCACCATAACCTGTAATTTATCATCTGCGTAGGCATTCTGCATTTCACGGCGCACCTCGTCGTTGAGTCCTCCGTGATAATGACCCGCTTTAATGCCCGCACGGGTTAAATTTTCATACACACGATCTACATCCTTACGTGTTGCACAGTAGATAATACCATTTTCATTGGCGTGCTGACGCACATAATGGACAACGTAATCCATCCGCTTTGGTATGCGGATAACAGAGAAGGACAAATTAGGCCGATCAAAACCCGTCACGTATACATTAGCCTTATCTAAGCCTAATAACTTTTTTATATCATTTTCTACATATTTCGTCGCCGTTGCCGTGAAAGCCCCCACGATAGGTCTCTTTGGCAATGAATTGAGCCACTCACCGATAAGGCGATAAGACGGTCTAAAATCATGCCCCCACTCAGAGATACAGTGAGCCTCATCCACGATAACTTGAGCAATCGGTAACGCTCGCAGTACATTACAGAAAAAATTAGAGCTCAACCGCTCTGGTGCAATATATAAAAGTTTAATCTTACCACTGCGTACTTCGTACATGGTTTTATTAAACTCAGATTGTGTAAGTGTACTATTGATAAGTGCCGCTGGTATATTCTGCACTAAGAGACCATCCACTTGATCTTTCATAAGAGAAATAAGCGGAGAAAACACGATAGTCAATCCCGCCTTACAGAGCGCAGGTATCTGGAAACAGATAGACTTTCCAGCCCCTGTCGGCATAATGCCAATTACATCTTCATTCCGCAACAAGGATGCAATAGGAGCCTCTTGAGCCGGTCTAAAGGAGGTATACCCAAAGTAGGTCTCCAACATGCGCAACGCTTGTTGTTTCGTCACAACTTGATGCGGTTTAGGTACTCCATGCTCAGTGCCTACCTGTTGTTCCATAGGGCTCTCCTTTCGCGTTCCAGAAATATAAATACTATACAGTGATTACGATTACTACTAAAGGATATTTCGTACACCCAATACGAATATCGTTTTTTCATTCTTTTATTTTATCATATTTCGTTCGGTATGGGACTCATTAGTATATGATTTCATAAGTAACAATCTAATGCGTATCTCTAAAGTATATGGGCTAAATTGGTATAGGAATCTTGTTGATATCACCAATTTTTTACCCTCTAAAGTACTAATATGTGGTACAATAAAAATTATTTACTATACTATAGAATATAACTAGAACCTAAGGAGGTCTTATATAGGCATGACACAAGACAACTTAATGATTATTATCGCCTTTGCCTTATACCTAGGACTCATGATGTATATCGGTGTCTACTACTATCGCAAATCAAACAGCATTGGTGATTATATCCTCGGTGGCCGACAACTAGGACCATGGATCACAGCACTCAGTGCAGAAGCATCAGATATGAGTGGTTGGATGCTCATGGGTGTGCCTGGTCTAGCGTATACTACAGGGATTTCTGGTGTATGGATTGCCGTAGGCCTCACATTAGGTACATGGGCGAACTGGAAATTCGTTTCTAGACGCTTACGTAACCATACTGAGGTAGCCAGTGATAGCTTAACATTACCGGATTATTTGAAGAATCGTTTCCACGATCAATCGCATTCAGTAGCTGTCATTTCCGCCTTATTTATCTTAATTTTCTTCTTGATTTATACATCATCAGGATTCGTGGCAGGGGGCAAATTGTTCAATACCATCTTTGGTCTTGATTACACCGTATCCCTCTTTATCACCGCTGGCATCGTCGTATTTTATACCTTCCTTGGCGGATTCCTTGCCGTATCTTGGACAGACTGTATTCAAGGCGCATTGATGTTCTTTGCCATCTTGGCAGTACCAATTACAGCAGCCATGTACATGGGTGGCCCTATTGAAACATTCCAACTCATCCAACATGAGTTTCCACAAGGACTTAGCTTGTTTGGTAATCCATCTGATTGGTTTACTTGGGCTATCGGCCTAATTTCTTCTCTTGGTTGGGGTCTTGGCTACTTTGGTCAACCTCACATCCTAGTTAGATTCATGGCTATCTCTGATGCGAAAGAACTTAAGAAATCTACGAACATCGCCATGGTATGGGTTATCTTATCCCTTATGGCAGCTATTGCTGTAGGTCTCATCGGTCATGTTTACATGCTGCCAGATAAGTTAGTAGGCACTGATGCGGAAACAATATTCCTCATCATGACAGAACGCCTCTTTACTCCATTTGTAGCTGGGCTTATCTGGTCCGCCGTATTGGCAGCCATCATGAGTACCGCTTCAGCGCAGTTGTTAGTAACAGCTTCTGCTATTTCTAACGACTTCTATGCTAATATCATCCATCCAAAAGCAAGCGATAAAGAGCTTGTATTAGTAAGTCGTATCGTAGTGCTTTTAGTGGCATTGGTTGCCATCTATATGGCTATGGATCCAGACAGCTATATCTTAACAATGGTAGCCTATGCATGGGCAGGTTTCGGCGCGGCCTTCGGCCCGGCAATCTTATTCTCCCTATTCTGGAAACGTATGACTCGTCACGGATGCATCGCTGGTATTGTTGTAGGTGGTTTGACAGTACTCTTTTGGAAACAATTTGGATTCCTTGGCCTATACGAAATTGTACCGGGTTTCATCCTCTCTTCTATCGCAATCTATATTGTGAGCCTCATGGGTAAATTACCTCCACGTCCAGTTCTAAAAGACTATAGAGAAGCAGAAAAAATGCATATTCTATAAGAAAACATAAAAAAGCTAGTTGATTCACCGATCAACTAGCTTTTATTTATGAGTATTGGTGTAAACCTTCCTCAATTGCGGCTTTTACTTCTGTCACTAAAGAAGCTGGAGTAAGCACCTTTACACTTTGCATATATTGGAGCGCCCAATATTTAAAAGCGTCATGATTAACACGTACGCGGCATACAACATTATCAGCTGTTACATTTGTAAACTCTACATTGCCATCGAACCAATCTAAAATTTGATTTACGATGGAACGTCTAGCTTTAAACGTAACAGTAATAGATTCACCACCGAACATATAAATATGTTCCTTTACGTATTGTGACACGTTAAAGGTGCGTTGTTGTTGGTATCCCTTTATCTCCCGTAACGGTTTTCTACGTTCATTTAGCACCGTAATATGTGCAATTCGATCAACGCGTAATGTAGACATATCATCATAACTTTCGTGATTTCCTACCAAGTAATAATGTCCTCGATTCATTACTAGTTGGAATGGATTAAATACATACTTCCGTTCCTTATGATCTGGCCCAAGATTAATATGTAATCGCTTATCCACATCTGGTTGGCAATAGGCCAATGAAATTTTTCTACCCTTTTGTATTGCTTCTTCTATGAGATCAATATTAAGAAATAAATCTTGGCTTCTATGAAGGTACCCCGTATTACTTTCAATATCAATACCATGAGGCTTAAAATAGGAGCTACCCAATTTTGCAACACGCCCGATTAAATCTTTACGTTGAGATGCAGTAATATGGCGAGATGCCAATATACCATCAATCAATAATCGCAATTCAGAATCTTCAAAGGTATGAATCATATAGAAATCAGTACGTCGAATTGTGCCATCTGCTCCCACAGCAGACTCTTCACATTGAATACTAAAATCTCCAGATTCATATAAATCATTTAAATGACGGCCTAAGGTTTTCCGATCGACGGATACCTCGTACCGTTCGGCTAATATACTGCGAATCTCCTCTTGAGATAACGTATGATTAGCATCTGTTTCGTCTTTCAGGATTTCTAGTATGTATACTAGAACTGCCTTCTTAGATGCCATAAAAGACTCCTTTTACAAATAATACAATTAATACAACTTTATCAACTAATACAATTTATAGAATCATCCACAACACATTGGATGATATTTACAAAATACCCATACACATTATACCATACTTTCATGAACGGTTCATTTTTTCCTCATTAAAATTATCGATTTACTATACTTTTTCAGCAATATAAAATAACTAAAAGTAATAAATATAAAATAAATGTAAATTTAATTATATTAAATAAAACCCGTTAACACTTAATACATATAAATATTATAAGTGTAACGGGTTTTTATTTTAACTATGAAATCAGAATGAATATAATACAACTTCATAGCAATACAATCAAATAACGAGCTCTATCAATTAGGAAATACTACCTGTTTTCTTACTTCTAATAAAGCCCAATTGTTCCATACGCGTTGTTAATTCATTATAAAAAGCTTCAGCCATGGCATTTTGATGCTTTGTAGGTTGAGACTGATCTGCACTAAAGAGAGCATCTTTAATCTTTTTAATTACCGTGGATTTCGCTTTTGGTTTGTTCAACAACTCCATAAATAATAAATCCTCTTCAGAAATATCACCAATAGCATCATTAAACATATCTGCTCCATACATATACTCACTACCACCATTTACAATAGCTTTTACAAAGTTTGTAAAACGGGCAGGTATATAAGATAAGCCCTCCATATACTCTTCTTTTACAGGGAATGTTTTATAGAAGCGAATACCACCGCGTACCATATGCTCTACTACAGCTTTATACAAGCTACATACAGCAGGTTCTAATTCATCATCAGATGCATGATCCGCCTCATGAGCCGCTTTCAAAATAGCGAGGGCCTCGATCATATTGAACGTACCACCATCTTTGATAAGCGCTTGGAACGTATCTCTTACGAGCTCATTTTCAAACATTTCCAGTGCTTCCTCATCAAAGAAAATTTGGAAAACAAAGCTATTTACAATAGTACGTACAGGAATTGTATTCACTTCAGCCGGATTCGCAACAGCAAAGTTAATATTATTTGCAAAGCTAGCTTTACAAATAATTGACTTGCGGAATGTCGTATCTAGTATAAAATCTAAGTATTGTTCTTGATCCGCTTGGCTATTAGGCGCCAGTTGCTCAAGTTTAGCTGCTATACTTTCATCATAGGTACGAACCATAGATAGTGTAAGGTCCGCATCGCATACATAAGCAAGATTATGCGCTTTCAAATGATCATTAAATTGATAGAAATAGCACGGATCATTATGCGGCTCTAGATGGTCATGACCTACATAATAGTCATCCTTTTGCATTACAGAGCGCAATGCACCAAGGAATTTACTATTTCGTTCTTTAAGGTTATCATAGTTAAGAATCTGAGCACCCACAAGACTGCCTACGGTCTTACCGCGCAACACCTTTTCCTTATGGGTCAACTTATCTTGGCCACGAGTAGCAAACAGCATGAGCTGACGTACTTCTTCCATGGTATGCCAACCTGGATACGTATTGTAAGACACATAGGCAATACCATTATCCGCCAAATGATTAGAAATAATATTGAGCAGCTTATCCTTCATTTCATCATTGATCCAAGAGTAGAATCCATGTGCAATAATATAATCGAAAGTCCCCATAGATTCGTCAAAATTCAAAATATCTCCTTGCACCAAGGATACATTCTCTAATTTTGCATCACAAATAATTTGATTGCCCTTCTCTACTTGGTCTTGTGAAAGTTCAATGCCTACAAAGGTCGCCTCTGGGTTAAATACAGCTTGAGAAATAATATTACCGCCATAAGTAGCGCCTAGTTCAAGAACACGAGCTGTCTTCGCAGGTGGAGTATTTAGCCCTACAAGAGCACCATATGCTTCTAAATAGGCCGGCGTTGTAAAAGGAAATGGATAGGATTTATAGCCTAACTCTTTATATATCGTTTGTTGCATGTCTTCCATTGCTATTTGTGAATTATCCTTAGCCATATGTACCTCTATGTTTAACTTTATGAAATATACATTGTTATTTATCATTATACCAAATTACTAGTATATTACCTACGTTTAAAGCAGTTATTACCTAAATAATATGATATTAACACATTTAGCTATATAGTATTACATACAAAAGAGGCACCCTTGAAAGGGTGCCTCATATAGTTCTCAGTCGTTAAATAACGAATTATTTTACGTCTTCAAAACCTTTTTGCAAGCGAACATAGCTTAAGCGACGTTCTTTAGCGTCTTTTTCAGTTTTAGCGAATAATTCTTCTGCAACGTCTGGAGCTGCTTTAGCCAAGGAAGCGTAACGTACTTCACCTTTAAGGAAGTCTTGGAAGCTTTCAGTTGGTTCTTTGGAATCCAAGGAGAATGGATTTTTACCTTCTTCTTTAAGTTGAGGGTTGTATCTGTAAAGATCCCAGTAACCAGCTGCAACTGCTTTACGTTGTTCTTCTTGAGCTTTACCCATACCAGCTTTGATACCATGGTTGATACATG
>NZ_CAUVFT010000028.1:0-28473 GCF_963551295.1 uncultured Veillonella sp. | reverse complement strand
TTCAAAAGCAGAAACTACTTCAAAGCCACGAATATCCATGTAACACCTCTTATTTTAAACAATCTTTACGGGACAAGTTTACACGGCCTTGTTTATCGATCTCGATAACTTTTACCATGATTTCATCCCCTACACTTACTACGTCTTCTACATTTTCAACGCGTTCTTTTGCAAGTTTGGAAATATGTACAAGACCTTCTTTACCTGGTAATACCTCTACGAATGCGCCAAACGCCATTAAACGAGTTACTTTACCAAGGTATACTTCACCTACTTCAACCTCTTTAGTAAGGTTAGTGATGATTTCTTGAGCTTTCGCAGCCCCTTCTTGTTCTACAGAAGCGATAAATACTGTACCATCATCTTCGATGTCAATTTTAGCGCCTGTTTCTTCGATGATACTACGGATTACTTTACCGCCAGAACCGATTACGTCACGGATCTTATCAGGATCAATTTTCATTGTAATAATACGTGGAGCGTATTGAGACATTTCTTGACGTGGTTCAGCAATTGTATCAAGCATGATACCCATGATATGCATGCGGCCTTTGTGAGCTTGTTCTAATGCTTCTTGAAGGATTTCACGGGATAATCCGGAAATCTTGATATCCATTTGAATTGCTGTTACGCCTTTAGCTGTACCAGCAACTTTAAAGTCCATATCTCCAAGAGCATCTTCCATGCCTTGAATGTCAGTTAGAATTGTATAATGTTCCCCTTGAGTTACAAGACCCATAGCAATACCTGCTACAGGAGCTTTAATAGGTACACCAGCATCCATCAAAGACAATGTAGAACCACATACGGAAGCCATGGAGCTAGAACCATTCGATTCCAATACTTCAGATACTAAACGCAACGCATATGGGAAGTCTGCCTCGCTTGGAATCACAGGCACCAACGCGCGTTCAGCCAATGCACCATGACCGATTTCACGACGCCCAGGGCCACGGGAAGAACGAGTCTCCCCTACCGAGAAAGATGGGAAATTATAATGATGGATATAACGTTTTTCAGTTTCAACACCAAGGCCATCGATGGTTTGTTTTTCGGATAAAGGCGCTACTGTTGTGACATTCAACACTTGAGTTTGGCCACGTGTAAACAAGCCAGAGCCATGTGTACGAGGTAATACGCCTGTACGGCAAGAGATTGGACGAACTTCATCAAGTTGACGACCATCTGGACGGATTTTTTCAACAGTAATCATATGACGAACGATTTCTTTTGTCATTGCATCAAATGCTTTATTTACATCAGCCAAGTTATCTGGGTAGATTTCTTCAAAGTGAGCTAATACATCTGAACGTACTTCGCTTTCTTGTGCATCGCGTTGTTGTTTATCTGCACAACGAACTGCAGCATCAAGTTTATCATGACCATAGGCACGAACTGCATTACTGATTTCAACAGGAACATCTTTACATTCAAATACGCGTTTTTCCTTACCTACTTTTGCAGTCATATCTTCTTGGAATGCTACGATTTTTTTGATTTCTTCGTGAGCTGCCATGATAACTTCAAGAATGATATCTTCCGGTACTTCTTCAGCGCCACCTTCAACCATGAGGATAGCATCTTTAGTACCAGCCACAACGATATTAAGATCTGTTTCTTCTAATTGTGCTTTCGTTGGATTTACAACAAATTCACCATTGATACGTCCCATACGAACGCCTGCAATAGGACCATTCCAAGGAACATCAGAAATAGACAATGCGGCGGAAGCGCCAATCATACCACAAATGGCTGGATCACAATCTTGGTCCACAGACATAACTGTTGCTACTACGTGTACTTCGTTTCGTACACCTTTATCAAATAATGGACGAATAGGACGGTCAATCAAACGGCTATTCAAGATCGCAGACTCAGGTGGACGCGCTTCACGTTTAATGAAGCCCCCTGGTAAACGACCAACCGCATACATTTTTTCTTCATAGTCTACTGTAAGTGGGAAGAAATCGATGTCCTTCGCCTCTTTAGAGCCTGTAGCAGTAACGAGTACACGAGTATCACCATAGCCAACCATTACAGCACCGCCAGCTTGTTTTGCAAGTTCCCCAGTCTCAATCGTAAGCGTACGACCAGCTAGGTCCATTTGGAATTGTTCCATTCCTATTCCTCCTAAAAATCTTCTTATATGTATACCTTCTAATTATATATCAATTAAAGCTAAATAGCCAATTCAAAATAAAAAAGCCGTCCTAAAGGACGGCTAATTTTATTATTTACGAAGACCAAGGCGTTCGATAAGAGAACGATAACGTTCGATATCTTTACGACGAAGGTAGTCAAGCATGTTACGGCGTTGACCAACCAATTTCAACAAACCACGACGGGAATGATGGTCTTTTTTGTGCTCTTTCAAGTGTTCTGTTAAGTATTGAATGCGACTTGTCAAAATCGCAACTTGTACTTCTGGGGAACCAGTATCACCTTCATGAGTAGCGTATTCTTTAATTACTGCTAATTTAGCTTCTGTAGTTAACATTAATGTTACCTCCTAAAAATTATAATCCCGATAAGCTTAAGTAACCGTTGGAGAATCGAATACTTCGCTTACGATATGTCTTACGACCTAATTTAGTATACAGTATCTGCCCTATCTTGTAAAGCAAAAATACAGTAATTGAACAAAAGATGGATTACAACTTCGTTCTATTATTTAGCACCTAGCACCATACGGTCGCTCAGTGCATTTTCACCAGCTACCTCAAACTTTTGAAGTAAATCAGCAACTGTTAATTGTTTCTTTTCTTCCCCTTTAACATCATAGATGATTCGACCAGCGTCCATCATGATAAGGCGATTACCAAAGCGCAATGCATCACGCATATTATGGGTAATCATAAGAGTTGTTAGATTATGTTCTGCAACGAGTTTATCTGTTAGTTGCAACACATTTTCTGCAGTCTTAGGGTCAAGTGCCGCAGTATGTTCATCCAATAATAAGAGTTCTGGACGAAGCATGGTAGCCATTAACAATGTAATGGATTGACGTTGACCACCAGATAGTAGGCCCATACGAGCAGATAAACGATCTTCAAGGCCCAAGCCTAATAATGCAAGACGTTCCTTGAAAAATGCTTGTTCACTATCTTTGAAAGCCCATTTAAGACCTAAGCTTTTACCACGGCGCATAGCAAGAATCAAGTTTTCCTCGATTTGCATATTACCAGCAGTACCAACCATAGGGTCTTGGAATACACGACCAATGTATTTAGCACGTTTGTATTCTGGCATTTTTGTCACATCAATCTCATTAATTGTAATGGATCCTTCATCTACTGGAAATACACCAGCGATGGAGTTTAGCAAAGTACTTTTACCAGCACCATTACCACCAATTACAGTACAAAAATCACCCTCTTCTAGACGAAGGTTGATGCCTTGTAATGCAGTCTTTTCATTAATTGTGCCCTTAAAGAAGGTTTTTACCATATTTTTTACTTCTAACATAGTGTCCTCCTTAACGAGCCAACCATTTTGCTTTCAATGTAGGTAGGGAAAGCGCGATGGCAACAAGAATTGCAGTGAATAATTTCAAATCATTTGGTGGCATACCCATGTAGAGAACGGCAGCAATAACGATACGATATACTATAGAACCAAGTACTACAGCGATGAGACTGCGTACGAAGGATTTCGTACCAAATACTACTTCACCAATGATTACAGAAGCCAAACCAATAACGATGGTACCAATACCCATGCCTACATCAGCAAAGCCTTGGAATTGACCGATAAGAGCCCCAGACATACCAACAAAGCCATTGGAAATCAAAAGGCCAAGAACGATCATATTATCAGTATTTACGCCTTGAGCGCGAATCATTTGAGGGTTAACACCTGTAGCACGTAAGGCTGTACCAATTTCGGTACCGAAGAACCAAAATAAAAGCAAACATACAACTACAGCAACGATAATACCTACGATGGCTGCAGACCACATATTCGGCGTGTGGAAAAATCCACCAAGAATCGTATAAATTGTATCCATTCGAAGCAAAGATACATTAGCTTTGCCCATGATGTGAAGGTTTACAGAGTACAATGCAATCATTGTCAAAATACCGGCCAATAATGCAGGAATTTTCAATTTTGTATGAATCCAGCCTGTTACAGCACCTGCTATCATACCACCCACACCGGCAAGTAAAATGGAAAGGATTGGATTCATACCACTTGTAATTAAAATAGCGGAAATGGCCGCCCCCATTGGGAACGTACCTTCCACAGTTAAGTCAGCCACATCTAATACACGGAAGGTTATGAATACGCCGACCGCTAACAAAGACCATAAAAGGCCTGTGGTTATGGTGCCTACCACTAAATCTAACATTAAAATCTCCTCTATTGTTTCATGTCTTTACGAAGAGCTTCAGGAATCGTGATTCCCAATTTTTTAGCACGTTCTTCGTTAACAGTTAACTTAATCTCTTTTTGTGTCTCAATAGCTAAGTCTGCAATTTTTGCTTCACCAGCTAGAACTTTTGCAGCCATTAAACCTGTTTGGTAACCCAATTGATAGTAATCAACAGAATATGTTGCTACGCCACCAGTCATTGTCATGCCTTCGTCAGCAGCAAATACCGGGATTTTAGCAGCATCTGTAATTTGTGCCAAGTTAGCCATAGCAGATGCTAATACATTATCTGTTGGTGTATAAATAGCTTGCACATCTTGGTTTACAAGATTTGTAGCTGCTTGTTGAATATCATTTACGTTGGAAACAGTTGCCTCTACGACAGTAATACCTTTTGTAGCAGCATAGGCTTTCATTTTTTCAACTTGTAATTGGGAGTTGATTTCAGAGGATGTATAAATGGCACCAATACGCTTTACGTTCGGTACTAATGCTATGATAAGATCAACCTCTTTTTCAACAGGTGTCATGTCGGATGTACCAGATACATTACCACCAGGGCGTTCATTAGATTGAACGAGTTTAGCTGTCACGTAGTCTGTAATAGCTGTACCCATGATTGGCATGTCATGAGAAGCATTTGCCATCGTCTGAGCCGCAGGTGTTGCAATAGCTAATACTAAATCTTTTTTATCAGATACGAAACGTTGTGCAATGCTGTTCAAATTAGATTGGTCAGCCTGTGCATTTTGTTGGTCAATTTTAATATTTTGACCATCTTTATAACCTTTAGCCGCTAAAGCATCTACGAAGCCCTTATTAGCAGCATCAAGGGATGGATGTTCTACTAATTGAATAACACCAATTTTCTTTTGGTCATTAGTTGCGGTATTAGAACCACAACCGGCTACCATTGCCATAACAGCAATGGCACTAAGTGCCACTGCAATACCTTTTTTCCAGTTCATGTATAACTCCTTACCAGTTATGTATTAAATCATAGTCGCCTTGTTCATCAAATCCTCTGGTAAGGTGATGCCCAATTTTTCTAATTTATCTTTCCCCACAACTAATTTAAATTCTTTCTGCATTTCGATAGGCATGTCTTCAACTTTAGCTTCACCAGTTAAAATTTTTGCTGCCATCAAGCCTGTTTGGTAACCAAGCTTGTAGTAATCTACAGACAAGGACATAACGGCTCCACCTTTCACGTGGTTATCTTCACCGCCAAATACAGGAATTTTTGCTGGGTCGGTAATAGCTACGAGATTGCTCATAGCAGAAGCTACAACATTATCTGTTGGAACATATACAGCATCTACACGTTGGGATACGAGATTTTGTGCCGCTTGTTGAATATCATTTACGTTAGAAACTGTAACTTCTTCAACTTTAATTCCTTTTGTAGCTGCATAAGCTTTCATCTTCTCCACTTGAATTTGAGAATTTACTTCGCTAGAGCTATAAATAGTGCCAATTGTTTTCGCATTCGGCATTACTTGTAAAATTAAATCTACTTGTTGCTCTACTGGATTCATGTCGGATGTACCAGACACATTACCGCCAGGTTTTTGATTAGATTTAACAAGTTTAGCTGCTTCGTAATCAGTAATAGCCGTACCCAAAATTGGAATATCATGAGTTGCATTCGCCATGGATTGAGCCGCTGGCGTAGCAATCGCTAGAATCAAATTTTTACGATCGGATACGAAACGCTGTGCAATACTATTCAAGTTAGATTGGTCTGCTTGTGCATTTTGTTGATCAAAAGTAATCTTTTCTGCCAAACCGTTTTCTTTTAGTGCATCAACAAAACCTTTATTTGCCGCATCTAGTGCAGGATGTTCAACTAGTTGTACAACGCCAACTTTGTATTCACCATTCGATGTAGTTCCATTTGAGCCACAGCCTGTAAAAGCCATTAATGCTGCCGCCGTGAGCGCTAGGGCAATACCTTTTTTCAAGTTCATGGGGATTTCCTTCCTATCTGCAAAGATTATAATACTTTTATTATAAACAAATTTATCTACTACATCAATGTAGCAGGTTAAAGTATTTTATTTTTTATATGTGCGAAAATAAAATAAGAAATCCACCTATTAATCTAACGATGCTAACATATCCTCAGTCAATTCATTTGCCGCTAAAATATAGTCCTTAAGAGTTCCTTTGTCGAGAGCGACCTTCATAACAGGCACTTCAAAAGGATCGAGGATAACGCACATTAAAATTTCACCCGTCACATAATAGCCAACTACAGCTTCACCTTCTTCAGAATCTAAAGTTTCACGTTTTACTGTAACACAGTATGGTTTCATTACTTGTGCTGCCGCTTCTGCTACCTCTTCTCGATTTGCAATATACTCTTCAGCCTTCGTTTCGGGAATGTCAAAGATATCTACCTTTACAGTCTTGACCTCTGTAGCCTCTCCTTTGGCAGACTCTATAGCTGCGCCTAATTCTGTTTGCTTCATATACACCTCACATAGAATGGACTTTCACCATTGGTGAAAGTCTCATTATCTTAGATTGATTCATCAGCTGCATTTAAAAACGCCACATAGCATTGTTTTGCCTCGTAAATATCAGCCTTAGATGTAACCTCCCAAGGAGCATGCATACTAAGTACGGCCACACCACAGTCGATGACATTCATGCCATAAAGGGCCATAATGTACGCAATCGTACCGCCACCACCGAGGTCTACCTTGCCAAGTTCAGCAGTTTGATAAGTTACGTTATTAGACTCCATTACACGGCGGATAAAGCCCATGTACTCAGCATTGGCATCGTTAGAACCAGCTTTACCACGAGAGCCAGTAAATTTATTGAATACTACACCCATACCAAGGTAAGAAGCATTTTTCTTTTCATATGCAGACGCATAGAGTGGATCATAGCCTGCACTTACATCAGAGGATAACATACGGGATTTCTCCAGCGTACGGCGCACGCTCACTGAGTTAGGTTTACCCATAAGTGTTAAAATTTCAGCTACCGCATTTTCAAAGAAACGTGATTGCATGCCTGTTGCACCAACAGAACCAATTTCCTCTTTATCTACAAGTAAGCAACAGGTAGTGCGCTTTACATTATCCACTTCAAGCATTGCCACCAAGGATGTATACGCGCATACGCGATCATCTTGGCCATACGCCATTACCATGGAACGATCAAAGCCCATATCTCGAGCTTTACCCGCTGGTACGATTTCTAATTCAGCAGACAATAAGTCTCGCTCAACAAAACCATATTCTTTTTCAAGAAGAGTATTGATAAACTTAGTAACCCCTTCTTTTTCTTCGTCTTTAACTGGACGGCTACCGATTAGTAAATCAAGAGCTTCCCCTTCAATTACTTTAGCTGCATTCTTTTGCATTTGCTCTTGCCCCAAGTGAGGTAACAAGTCAGTAATGCAAAACACAGGATCCGTTTCTTTATCACCAATGTTGATATTAATACGGGTACCATCTGTTTTTACCACAACACCATGAATGGCAAGAGGCATAGCTACCCAATGATATTTTTTAATACCTCCATAGTAATGAGTATCCCAAAATACTAAATTACTATCCTCATATTGTGGATTTTGCTTTACATCGATGCGTGGGGAATCAATATGAGCACCTAAAATATTCATACCCAATTCAATATCATCAGTACCAATATTAAACAGGGCAATAGATTTATCCATATAAGTGTAATAAATCTTATCACCTACCTTGATTGGCGTATTGCTCTTAATGACGTCATTTAGATTTACGTAGCCCTTTGCTTCTGCCAATTCCACAGCTTGCACAACGCATTCACGTTCTGTTTTACCATTATCTAAAAATTGACGATATGTATCACTTAAAGCATATACCTTTTCCATAGTGGCATCATCATAATTATGCCATGCATATTTACGTTCCATAATCTATCCTTTCTAAAAATTCATACTCTAATATTTAGTACAACTTAGAGTGATGAACCTAAGTTTACAAAATTATTTTTGGCGGTCCTTTTCAAGTTCCGCCCTGCGATATTCTAAATATTTTCGCTCTTTTTCGCGATTGATTTCAGACTTCTGAGTATATAGAGAACGAATTTCATCCGTACAATGGGTCAATACCTTTGTAATGTAGAATTTACAACTACCGGACTTAATCGTATATTTTCCAACTTTAAGTTGCACCGCAAAATCGCCATGTTTAGGACACACTCCGATAGCTAAGTGCTTATCCCCTTGTAATCGTTCAGGTCTTGTCATTTCTAAACGGGTTTGACAGTACGGACAGAAGGACATACGTACTCTTCTATCATGAACAATACGTTTTTTCTCAGAGAAATTTTCATACATAAAAAATGTCAAAATAGGAGGATATAGGAAAGGATTGTTACTTTCCTTGCGAATTAGATCATAATGCAAAATCCCTTGTGCAATATCTAGAGTCTGACATATATGAGCCGTAAAGACAGCATCATGTAAAGCATTGTGAGCAGATAAATGCTCCGTCGATATATTGAGATCCTCCATAGCATGAGCCACAGAATACTGCTGACTTGTTCCATATCGTTGATAGGAATAAATCATTTGCGCATCGACCCATTGATCATAAGATAATGCTTTCATTTTATGGAGCATAAGATTCTCTCGTAGGATGAGAATATCGTCTGACCCCCATGAAAGTAGCATGTATTCATCACCACACCATTTTTGAAAGTATTGCATAGCCGTCTTGAACGGCACACCATGATCGAGTTCACGAGAAGTTATGCCCGTCAATTCGCGCACATGTTTATGCATACGTGGCAAGTATTGAGGTTTAATGAACATTGTAAAATGATCTATAATGTCCATCTTTTCATTCAGTTTTACCGCTCCGATTTGAATGATTTCCCCTGTCAACGGCATTTTAGTACGCTTCATAAAGCTAATGTCGTTGCTATAAGGTTGATTCCATTCTAAATCAAATACAATATAGTTCATATGTTTATTTCGATTCTAAAAGCAACGTTTCCGCAGCTTTAATAACCTGTTCTTCAGAAATTATAGATAATCCTTTATAATTTCCTTCTTTAATAATTTTCTTCATGCTTTTACCAATCTCATAAGAATCCATCGTTTCAAGAACGATAGCATGAGCTTGATAAGGTCCATAAAAGAATGGATTTGATGGCCCATACAGTGCCACAATTGGCACACCTTGACTGATGCCTACATGCATCGGTCCAGAGTCATTAGTAATTAACAGATTACAACGGCTCATAGCAGCTGCCAAAGGCCCTAACTGGAATTTTCCCGTAGCCACAATAGGCTTTGTTTCCATTTGTTCCACTACGGGCTGCACCATTTCAAGATCCATAGATCCGCCAAAGAAAATCGTCTTATAACCTAAACGACCAAAGTAATCTGCTACATGAGCAAAACGTTCAGCAGTCCAGCGTTTCTCAGGAACGGCGCTACCGATATTAAAACCAATGAGTATATCAGTATCAGTTAATCCATGTGTACCGTAAAACTCTTGAGCCTGACTACGCCATTCTTCACAGGTTTCAATATGTAAACCAGAGTTAGAAATATCTGTTACACCTAATTGCTCTAGTACATTAATGTACATATCCGCGGCATGACGAGTTTTACGATCTAACCGCGTATATTTTGTCATGAATGGTCTAAATAAAAAATGGCTCATACCAGTTGTGATAGGTGCATGAATCTTCCATGCTAAATATGAAGTACGCTCATTAGGATGTAAATTAATGACAATATCAGGTTTTCCCTTAGCATTAATTTCACGAGCAACTTCATTGAGACCTGAGATACTATTATGGCGACCTTTTTTATCTACAACAATAAGTTCATCAATATTTGGATTATATTGCATTACTTGTTGTAATTTTTCATCTATTACATATGTAATATGACTATGAGGAGCCGCTTTGCGAAGCACTTCTAAAAATGGAGTCGTTAATATAACATCTCCTAAATGCATTAAAAAGGTTACCACAATGCGCTTATAATCTAATTCCATTATAGTTCCTTTCCAAGTACTTGTTCATACACTGACCATACTGCGTCTACAGGAATTTGTGCCATACAGTTTGGATCATCTACCAGTGGTTGCTCAGGTGTAGCCTTAGATGTAGGTGAAATAATGAGATGTACATGACTGCCACCATAAGGACCTGTACGCTTAGGAGATGTTGTGCCAAACATGGCAATCAAAGGACGCTTCAAGGCATTTGCAATATGCAATGGTCCCGTATCAGCACTAATAAAAATTTGACAATGACGAATCAACTCAATGAGTTCAGGCATTGTTGTAGATCCCACTAAATTAATGAGATTATCATTCTTTACGTAGTTCTCAATAAAAGTACCCTTATCTGCGTCATCAGGGGCACCGGCGACAACAACCTTTTTACCAGATTCGCATAGACGAATACAAAGTTCTCCAAAATTAAGAAGTGGCCACTCTTTAACAATCCAACGAGCACCAGGTACAACTACAACATATTCGTCATCTACACCATAAGATCTCAACTTATATTTTACGGATTTCTCGGCATCAACATAAGCAGGCATGGGAAATTCAATTTCCTCCACCTCACCACCAAGGGCGCGTACGGTATCTAGATAGCGTTCAATAACATGGTCGTATTTATGCTCACCTACTAAGGCTTTATTAACTAGATTGCTTCCTTCGCGAAGCTCCCAGTAGCCATACTTTTCAGGAGAACCAGATAATAAAGATACAATAGCGCTTTTAGCAATACATTGAAGGTCCAAGGTCATATCAAAATGACGACTATGCAAATCTTTGCGCAATTGATATAAATAAGCAGGCTTTTTGAGTCGTTTTTTATCAATAATAATCACATCATCGACCCAAGGTGTACCAGGCAAGAGGCTAGCAAACTGCTCGTGAATGGCCCATGTAATACGAGCATTAGGCCAATTCTTGCGCATAGCGTACAAGGTAGGCAATGCGTGAATTACATCGCCTAAGGAACTCATCTTGATGATGAGTATATTCTTGTAATCTTTCATATAGCCTCCACACCCAAATACAACAACTCAATACACACACTAAATTATTGTTTTAATAAAATCTAATAAATTTGTACCTGTAAATAGGTAACCTTTAACCCCAGCGGCTTCAGCGGCATCAACATCACGCTGACTGTCACCTATAAGGAAACTCTCTGCAGGATTTACATCATAATCCTTAATGGCTTGATTAATCATACCAGGTTTAGGTTTTCTACATTCACAATCTACCGCGTATAATGGAACAGATCCTTCTTTATGATGAGGGCAGTAATAGAAATGTAAAATCGGTGCCCCACTGCGGTCTAATTCATGAGCCATATGGTCATGTAAAATTTGAACATCAGACTCTTTATAGTAACCGCGAGCCACACCACTCTGATTTGTCACTACAATGAGATCATATCCCTTGCTATACGCATAGGCAAGCGCCTCTTTTGCACCGTCTACCCACTCTAAATCGCTGACTTTATATAGATAGTTAACATCTTTATTAATAACGCCATCGCGATCTAAAAATAATACCTTGCGCATTAGCGTAAATACCCTTCGTTATTATCTAATAGTTCACAGTATTCTTTAACGGCATCTTCCATTTTATGGAACCCTTTATCATAGCCAGCTGCTAACAATTTAGTAGTATCAGCCTCTGTAAAGCTTTGGTATTTGCCTTTTAACACCTCTGGGAATGGCACATATTCAATTTTGCCTTGACCATTGTAGTCAATTACAGCTTGCATGAATTGGTTAAAGCTATGAGCATTACCTGTACCACAGTTGAAAGTACCAGAGATTTCAGGGTGCTCCCAAAAATAAAAGTTTACATTAACTACGTCTTTTACATAGATAAAGTCACGTGTTTGACCACCATCTTCGTAGCCATCCGTACCTTCAAAGAGGTTAATGATACCTGTTTCTTTATTTTTGTAGAACATTTGGCGTACTAAAGAAGCCATTTTATCTTTATGAGCTTCATTTGGACCATATACGTTAAAGTAACGCAAACCTACAACTTGTGCAGTATATTCACCTTCATATTTGCGTACATAACGGTCGAATAACAGCTTAGAATACGCATATGGATTAAGTGCTTCTTCAGCTTCAGGCTTTTCTACGAAACCATTTGTACCATTACCATATGTAGATGCAGAGGATGCATAAATGAATGGAATACGGCGGTCTTGGCAATAATGGAATAGATTTTTAGAACCTTCATAGTTGTTCTTCATCATATATTTGCCATTATATTCCATCGTATCTGCACAAGCACCCTCGTGGAATACGACTTCAATCGGGCCTACATCGAATGTACCATCAGCAATAGCACAATCAAAATCATCACAATCGATGTAATCAAGAAATTCTAGATTTTGAATATTGCGAATCTTACGACCATCTGTAAGATCATCTACGATGAGAATATCTGTACGACCACGGTCATTCAGTGCTTTCACAATATTACTGCCAATAAAACCAGCACCACCTGTTATGATAATCATAATTTGCCCTCCTTAGCCATAGTAGCTATTTTCCCTACAATATCTGATGTAGAATAGCCTTCTTTAAACGAAAGAACCTCTACATTGTCAACGGACTCCCGTCCAATAATATCTTCAATTTTGTAATCTCCGCCCTTAACAAGAGTATTGGGACGTAAGTACGCTAGTAATTCAGCCGGCGTATTTTCTTCGAATAACACAACCCCATCGATACATCGCAGCGCACTCAACAAGGCGGCTCTATCCTCTTCACTTACAATTGGTCGCGTTTCCCCTTTTAAGCGTTGAACAGATGAATCAGAGTTTAATCCAATGATTAAATGATCCCCCAGTTGTGCAGCCTCTTGTAAATACGTGATATGTCCACGGTGAAGAATATCAAAACAACCATTTGTGAACACTACTGTCTCACCTTTGCTTTGCCATTGTGAAACGAGTTCTTTCATTTCTTCCTTTGTATATAATGGTTTAGATTGAATACTATGTTTATAGGAATGCCATAAGTCTAATAGCTCAGAACGATGTATTGGATACGTACCAACCTTAGATACTACGATACCCGCTGCACCATTGGCGATATGCAAGGCTAAACGCATCGATAAACCACTTGCAAGACAGGTCATCATCATGGATACAACGGTATCTCCTGCACCACTCACATCGAATACCTCTTGTTGAGTAGCAGGATTATGCCATGTACGGCCATCCTTTGCAATAACCGTAATTCCTTTTGCAGAGCGCGTAGCTACAATATAATCTAAATCTACAGTAGTGAGTACAGACTTAGCAGCCTCTACGATGATAGCATCATCATTTTCTAATTTACGGCCTACACATTCACCGAGTTCTTTCACATTCGGTGTAATACATGTAGCACCATTATATTTAGACCAGTCTGCACCCTTAGGATCTACGATAGTTTGCACACCATATTCCTTAGCCAAACTAAAAATTGTCTTCAACAAGGTAGGTGTACAAACGCCTTTACCATAGTCAGATACGACAATACCATCGATACCAACTTTACATAGATTTTCGAGCCAACTAGCTAGTTGTTGCTCTTCTTGGTACGTCAGATCTGTAATCGTTTCAAAATCAAGACGCATCATCTGTTGACGATCACCTAAGATGCGCATCTTAGTAATAGTAGAGCGGTCATCACTAGTGATTAAACCAGTCGTATCGATTTTATCAGTATCAAGTAAATGTTGTAATAAACGGCCATGGTCATCATTACCTGCTAATGCACCAAGATACACCTTACAGTCTAAATTAGACAGATTAGATGCAACATTACCAGCTCCACCAAGGACCTCTTTCATCTTGGACACGCGGTTTACAGGAACCGGTGCTTCTGGAGAAATACGACTTACATCACCAAAAACATAACGATCTACCATTACATCGCCTACAACGGCAATCTTCAAGTTTGGTAGTTGTTTTGTTAAAAATTGATTAATGGTAGTATTTATCATAATCCACCTATTCCTTACCCAAATATACATGTCTTCTTATTTATAATAAACCTTTGTTTGAAATAGCATGTACCTATATCTAATAGCCTAGTGGTTAGTAATCTTCTTCAATGATTTCACACATAATGTGGCCAGCTAAGATATGCATTTCTTGAATACGAGCCGTCACATTGCTAGGGATAGCCAATGTAATGTCACATAATTCGGCTAATTTGCCGCCACCTTCCCCTGTGAAAGCAATGGTATGCATACCGATAGAGCGAGCCATTTCAGCGGCTTTCACCACATTCTTAGAGTTGCCAGAAGTGGAGATACCAATGAGAACGTCACCTGTACGCCCCAACCCTTCTACTTGTCGAGAAAAAACAGTATCAAAATCATAATCATTGGCAATAGCTGTTAAAGCAGATGTATCTGTCGTTAATGCAACAGCCGCAAAAGAGCGGCGTTCTTTTTTGAAACGACCGATTAATTCCGCCGCTAAATGTTGAGAGTCTGCAGCAGAACCACCATTACCACAGAATAAAATTTTATTACCATTATCAATAGCCGTCTTACAGCGATACCCGATTTCTTGAATGGTATCCATATGTTCCATCGTCTTACCAAACACTTCGAGATGCTCAGTAAAACGATCAGCAATGATTGGATTTAAATCAGTCATTATAAAATCTCCTTTAGTAGTCTATCTGCATTTTTCCAGAACAACTTTTCACACTGTTCCACAGATAAGCCTGCCTCTCTAAATGCATCATAAAGACGACTTATTTGAGACATATCTGCAATCTCTGTATCTGGTGGAATGCCATCAAAATCAGTTCCCAACGCCACTACCTCTTCACCGCCCTTGTCGATGAGATATAGCCCGTGCTTTACAATATCTTCAATGCGACTAATTGGCGATGTGCCGAGAAAATTCTGTGCAAAATTAAGTCCTATAATACCGCCCTTATTAGCGATAAGTCTAATAAGATTATCCGGCAAATTTCGAGTATGAGCCCTAACTTCCCGTGCATTTGAATGGGATGCTATAAAAGGAACATCTAAAATATCTCCTAGTTGCTCTGTACCAGCATCATTGAGATGTGAGCAGTCAACGATCATCCCTAAATCTTGCATAGCCTCAACGAATTCAACACCTTTAGATGTTAATTGTTTATGCTGCTCACCACAATGTGGCTCGCCAAGACCATTCGGATAATTCCACGTTAATGTTATAAGTCTAACCCCATCTTGGTAAGCTTGGTTAAGTTTATTCAAATCGCCACCTAGTACGCCACCTTCTTCAATAGACATGAGCGCCCCAATCTTACCAGACTCATATACAGACTCTACATCTTGATAAGAGAGCACATGCTGTATGTGCTCTCCATAGTGATGAAGTTGTGATGTACACAAATTACGCATCTCTTCATAGCGACCATAAGGGTCATTCGTCTCACCAATATTGATAAAAAGTGCAAAATCTTGTACCTTACTGTGAGCCTTTTGTAATTTTTCTATATCGATTTTCCAAGTATTACGATATAAATCACCACTATTAGGATGATCTAGTAATTGCATTATCGTATCGCAATGTAAATCTATCATAAAGCCTCACACATCGCTAATTTCAAAACCATGTATAACCAATCAGTAATACAAAATCCATTATTCTTCTACGACAGGTTTGCGTTTCGGCTTTTTAGCATCTAACTTTTTCAGAGCCTTTAACTCTTCCATAAAGCTATCAATATTATCAAACTTACGATATACACTGGCAAAACGAACATATGCAACTTGATCTATGTCTTTCAGTTGTTGTAACACGAGCTCACCAATGCGATCAGTTGTAACCTCTTGGTTAATTTCATTCCGAATATCGCGCTCTACATCATTAACTACTTGCTCCATCACTGACATAGGAACTGTACGTTTGTCACAAGAGCGCAATAAACCATTCAATAATTTACCTCGATCAAATAATTCACGTCGTCCATTTTTCTTCAATACCATAAGAGGTACTTCTTCTATAATTTCATAGGTAGTAAAGCGACGGCCACAATTGATACATTCACGGCGACGGCGAATACTATTACCTTCATCAGTCGTTCTAGAGTCTGTTACCTTCGTGTCTGTGTGTTGGCAATAAGGACATCTCATCTGGTTACTACTCCTTTTCTACTAATCAATCTGAAATAGCGCATAATACGCCCATTTTCTCTACTTTATATAGTACCATGAAACCCTTGAAAATACAAAGAATCCCTAGGATTTCCTAGGGATTCTTCCATTATTCTTCAACTTTTCATTTTATGAAATACTTTAGAAATAATATTTTTAATTCTAAGCGCTTTTCAGCTTATCGTTTCAAAGCATCTTCAATGCGAAGCAAGCAGTCACCTGATTCGATTCGGCTACCTTCACGTACAAGAATCTCTTCTACGATACCATCGATAGGAGCTGTAATTGTTGTTTCCATTTTCATCGCTTCTGTAACGATTAATGGTTCGCCTTTAGTTACTGATTGGCCATTCTTAACGAGGATCTTAACAACGGAGCCAGACAATGTAGCACCAATTTCACCAGGGTTAGATTCATCCGCTTTGCGACGAACAACACCAGTTGTTTTAGCATGTTTATCATGAACCTTAATACTACGAGGTTGACCATTAAACTCGAACAATACGATACGGTTACCATCTTCATCAGGATCAGAAACACCATTCATTTTAATAATCAGTGTTTTACCTTTCTCGATAGTTACCTGAATTTCTTCGCCCCGTTTCATACCGAAGAAGAATGTCGGCGTATCTAATACAGATACATCGCCAAAGTCTTTAACAAATTTGTTGTAATCTTGGTAAACCTTAGGATACAAGCAGTATGCACTAATATCTTCATCAGTTGTTTGAGCACCCATTTCGCTTAATTCATGACGAATATGTTCAAAATCTGTTGGAGGTAACACCGCACCAGGACGAACTGTGATTGGGCGAGCACCTTTCAAGATGATTTTTTGTAACTCTTCAGGGAAACCTTGGTATGGAGTGCCAAGACGACCTTCAAAGAATTCAACTACGGATTGAGGAAAGTCTAATACATCCCCTTTTTCGTAGATATCCTTTTCAGTCAAATTGTTTTGTACCATGTACAATGTCATATCGCCTACAACTTTAGAAGATGGAGTTACTTTAATGATATCACCAAACATCATATTTACTTGGTGATACATTTTCTTAATGTCAGTCCAACGATCACCAAGTCCTACCATCTTAGCTTGTTGTTGCAAGTTGGAATATTGCCCCCCCGGCATTTCATGTTGATATACTTCAGTATTAGGATATGCTTCTGCTTTATCAACACCTTTGTAGTATGGTCGAATGCTACCAAAGTAATGAGACATTTCTTCCATGTAATCGATGTTCATTTCTGGTTGACGTTCATGACCAGACAATGCATAGTACATGGAGTTCATGCTAGGTTGAGAAGTACCATTAGCAAATGCGGAGTATGCTAAGTCGATTACGTCAACACCAGCGTCTACAGCGCGGCCATATGTATAAATAGAGTTGCCAGAGCCTTCATGAGTATGTAAATGAATTGGCACAGTAACAGCATCTTTCAAAGCAGATACCAAATTATAAGAAGCTTGTGGTTTTAAAAGGCCGGCCATATCTTTAATGGCAATAATATTGGCACCAGCTTTTTCAAGCTCTTTTGCCATATTTACATAATAGTCCAAGTTGTATTTTGTACGAGCCCCATCAAGGATATCGCCAGTGTAGCACAATGCAACTTCAGCTATTTTATTTTGTGCACGCACTTCATCGATAGCAACATGCATATTATCAAGGCTATTCAAGCTATCAAATACGCGGAAAACATCAATACCATTAGCAGCAGCCCGTTGAATAAATTGACGAACTACGTTGTCTGGATAAGATGTGTAACCTACAGCATTAGCACCGCGAAGAAGCATTTGAAGCAATGTATTCGGTACTTCGCGACGGAACATGCGCAAACGTTCCCACGGATCTTCATGTAGGAATCGATAAGATACGTCGAATGTAGCCCCGCCCCAACATTCTAAGGAGAATAAGTTAGGTACACCTTTTGCAGCATGACCTGCTACGCGAGCCATATCAATGGTACGAAGACGTGTAGCAAACAAAGATTGGTGAGCGTCACGCCATGTGGTATCAGTAAAGAATACTTGTTTTTGTTCAGATAACCATTTACTGAATTTATCTGGTCCAAGTTCATCAAATTTTTGTTTTGTACCAGATGCTGGACTTACATCCAAAGTAGATGGCATTTGAATCGGTTCAAAGTCAGGAACCTCTTGAGCCCCTGCACCAGAATAACCATTAATTGTAACATCAGCAATGTAACGTAACAATTTGGTACCACGGTCACGATCTGGTTTTAATTCGAATAACTCAGGATGTTCTTCAATGAAGTTTACATTATAAGAACCACTTTGGAATTCAGGATGTTCCAATACATTAATCAAGAAGTGAATATTTGTTTTTACACCACGAATACGGAACTCTTTTAAGCAACGAAGCATTTTACGAATAGTTTCTTCGTTATTAGGGCCAAATGCTGTCGCTTTCACAAGCAAAGAGTCATAGTAAGGTGTTACAACGGCACCAGTAAATGCATTACCAGAGTCAAGACGGATACCAAAACCACCGGAACTACGGTATGCCAAGATTTTACCGGTATCAGGCATAAAGTTGTTTTTAGGGTCTTCTGTGGTTATACGACATTGGATAGCAGTACCTTTACAAGGGACTTTATCTTGTTCAGGAATACCTATTTCAGGACTATGTAAGCTAAAGCCTTCAGCGATTCTAATTTGAGCATGAACAATATCAATATCTGTAATCATTTCTGTTACAGTATGCTCTACTTGAATACGTGGATTAACTTCGATGAAGTAGAAGCTACCGTCAGCAGTTACCAAAAATTCTACAGTACCTGCATTCACATAGCCAACATTTTTCATTATTTTAACGGCAGCATCACATACAGCTTTACGAGTTTCTAAGGACAACGCAAAAGCTGGCGCCATTTCAACTACTTTTTGGTGACGACGTTGAACAGAGCAATCACGTTCATGTAAATGAACAACATTACCATGTTCATCACCTAAGATTTGAACTTCAATATGTTTAGGTTCTACGATAAGTTTTTCTACATATACATCATCATCGCCAAATGCAGCTTTCGCTTCAGATTTAGCGCGATCATATGCATCTCGAAGGTCTTCTTTATGATGAACTTCACGCATACCACGACCGCCGCCGCCATTAACGGCTTTAATCATCAATGGGAACCCATGTGTATCAGCAAATTCTTCTAGTTGAGCATAATCTTTTAAAGCCCCATCAGAACCTGGGATCATTGGAATTTTTGCTAATTTAGCTTGCTCACGAGCATTTACTTTATCACCAAACATATTCAAATGCTTGATTTTAGGCCCGATAAAGATAATACCTTCTTCTTCACAACGACGAGCAAAGCCTTCATTTTCAGATAAGAAACCATAACCTGGATGGATAGCATCGATGTCATGTTCTTTTGCAATACGGATGATATCTTCTATATCGAGATATGCATCAACTGGTTTTTTACCTTCGCCTACGAGATAGGCTTCGTCAGCTTGGTTACGGTGCAAGGATAATGTATCCTCTTTAGAATAAATGGCTACAGTTTTAATACCCATTTCATTACATGCACGGAACACGCGGATCGCAATTTCTCCACGGTTGGCAACCAATACGGATTTAATTTTTCTCATGTATTGCCTCCTACTAGCTTCCACAAATATGAACTATCAGCTTTCATTTTTATTAATATATGAATATTTCCTATACTTACAGATAAATCAATATTACGGAAGACCTCATCAAAATTTATGATGAGTTTTTATATTCATAATAATATATACTTATTATACAATATTTTCATTATATTTAAAGGATTATACCAATTATGAAAGTATAAAATATATTTTTTACTGTTCATTACAAAAAATCATATGTCTTTTAATAATGTACATCGAATTAATTCTTTTTTATATCATTTATCACCTAAAAAGTGATTCATTAATCGATTTAATTGCTCTTGATCAGCTGCCCCCATCAATTCTCTTGCAGAATGCATGGCTAAAAGTGGCAAGCCTACATCAACAGTACGCATCGGTAACATAGCTGATGAAATCGAACCTACAGTAGATCCACCTGGAGTATCTGAACGATTTACATAAATCTGATACTGTGCATCCGCTTCTTCACAAAGACCTTTAACGATAGCAATGGCCTTAGCATCTCCGGCGTAAGATTGGCTACATGCAATCTTGAGGGATAACCCTTTATTAAGTACAGGAATATTCGTAATATCATTTTTCTCTGGATAGTTTGGATGTAATCCGTGAGCCACATCGGAGGAAATCATAAAACCTTTAGAAATAAAACTGTCCATCTCTTGATTAGAATATCCTAATGCGTCATAGACGCGTTTAATGAGATTTGGTAATATCATACCCGCCCCACCTTGTTTTGTACGACTGCCCACCTCTTCATTATCAAAGAAAATAGCGCAGCGAACACCATTGGCATTCATTTTACGTGCCTGAATAATACCAGATAGTACACCAAAGCAAGATGTTAAATTATCTAAACGAGGTGAGCTAATAAAATCACCTTCCGTACCGAGCACACAACCTAGTTCCGTAGGATATAAAGTCATTTCGTAAGATAATATTTCAGAAGGATCACAATCTACTTCATCAGCTAAAAACTTCGTCCACTCATCGTATTGAGTGTCTGATTCTGGAAATAAACTAGGATTATTTCTATTATTTAAAGGCTTTGTAATATTATCTTCATTACTTCGTTCCATCATCAATATAGGAAGCATTTCTTTTTGACGATTTAGTTTAATCCCATCATTAACAGAGCGATTCATATGAATTGCTAAATTTGGAACAATAGCGATAGGCCGTTTTGTATCGACTAGAACAGAATCTACGTCAAAGGCATTTTTCCCTTTTAACACAACCGTACCTGCTGCACCTAATGGACGGTCAAGCCATGTATTTTCGATAAGACCACCATACATTTCCACATTTAATTTTGTATATCCTTTGACAGAGGTTATAGGGTTTGGTTTAACACGAATAGCAGGAAAATCTGTATGAGCCGACGCAATACGTAATGTGTGCTCTGGTTTCTTACCTATATGAAAGGCAAATAAGGTGGTACCAAACACATTAACTACATAAGATCCAGAATCTAATTGCCACTCATCATCTAAGGTAAGCTCAGTAAAGCCTGAATCCAAAAGCATCTGCAAACTAGTATCTACCGTATGATAGGGTGATGTACAAGCACCAATATATTTTAGTAACTGTTCATTATCAAACTTCATAGATCCCTCCTATGTACAAATCATATAAAATTTGTACATTTAGCTTGAATAATTTATTATTTATATTATTTTACAATATTTACATTAATTATCTATTAACTACTCATATTTTATCATAAAAAAGCCGCCCCTAACGGGACGGCTTTCACCATACATTGTAATTTACATTTAACTTTTATCTAAGAGATCCTAAAGTTAAATACATTACACATATAAAATTTATAGTACCTAGTCTTACCACATACCGATCAACTTCATCCATACAGAGCCAAGACCCATGAAGATGATTAAGTTGATTACAGATGTAAAGAAACCGAGTTTCCACCATGTATTTTGAGGAACATAACCAGTATTAAAGATTACTGGAGATGGACCTGCTGCATAGTGAGTCAAAGACATACACAAGTTAGATGTGAATGCAATCATCAATAATGTCAACATTGGTGGTGCACCTGCAGAGATAGCTATAGCAGAGAATGCTACGAACATTGCAGAAATATGTGCTGTCAAAGATGCAAATACATAATGTGCATATGTGTTAACAAGAACTGCTACAACAAAAGCAATTACCCAAGAACCTTCTGGGATATAGCCACCAACTTGAACTGTAGCCCATTTAATAAAGCCTAATTTAGAAAGGAACCCGGCAAAGCCCATCAAAGTCCCCATCCAAACCAATGTATCCCAAGCACCTTTTTCACTCTTAACATCATCCCAAATAAGAACACCTGTAGCAAGCAAAATGGAAATACCCAAAAATGCAACTGTTGTCGCATCAAGTTTTGTGAATTGTGAAGTGGCCCATAATACTAAGGCTAAAATAAATACGCCAAGCATAACCCATTCTTGGAAGCTCATTTTACCAAGACCTTTTAACTCTTCACGAATCATTTGTTGCGCTTCGCGAGCGTCTTTAATTTCAGGTGGATATACTTTGTAAATGAAGTACGGCATAATAATCAATGCAATGATACCAGGAACAATTGCTGCCATAGCCCAATCCCCCCAAGTAATGCCAATGCCAAAGGATTGAAGTGCTAAAGCCGCCACCAAGGTATTACCAGCCATGGATGTTTGGAACATAGCAGATGTAATTGTATTAACTTGATAAATAGATTGCATCAAAAAGGACCCAATTTTGCGAGGACCATTTTGTGGTTCAGAACCAAAAGCTTTTGCCAAGCTTGTAGTAATTGGCATGATAACGCCACCAACACGAGCTGTGTTAGAAGGTGTTGCTGGAGCCAAAATCAAATCAGATAAAGCTAATGCATATGCCAAACGTAATGAACTGCTACCAAAAGCAGAAATCAAGTTATACGCAATACGTTTCCCCAAACCAGTTTTAATAAAGCCACGAGAGAATAAAAAAGCGCCTACAATTAGCCAGATAGCAGAGTTAGCGAAACCAGAGATGCCTTCGCTAATTTTCAACGTACCTGTTAAAGCAGCCACAGTAATAACAACGATAGATACACCACCAATCGGTAATGGCTGAGTAATAAAGCCTACGATTGTAGCAACAAAAATGGCGAATAAATGCCATGATTGAGGAGTTAACCCCTCTGGAGTTGGAATAAACCAAAGGCCTAACCCGAAGGCCGCTGGAATAATCCAGTTTAATAGTTTTTTCATACACATACCTCCTACATAGGAAAAAACTCAAAAAATATATTTATATCTTCTTATCATAAATATAATATATTTCAAGATAAAAAGATGTGAGAAAAAGCTGTGCATCACAAAGTATGCACAGCTTTCATTATCATATAAATCCTATTCAGGTAGAGATACGTTCTCTAAGTTTGTTTTTTCGATAGACTCAATATCACCTTGGTCGCAAAGGTTTGCAATAGTTGGATCAATTGGTAAACGGTTTAACAATAAAAGACCGTACTTTTGAAGGATTTCTTCAATGTGGCTTTCACCAAAGATTTGGTAATCCTTACCGTTATCTGGGCAATGAAAGTAAGAGTAGTTTTCCACTACACCAATAATAGGCACTTGCATTAAATCAGCCATTTTTACTGCTTTTTCAACAATCATGGATACCAAGTCTTGAGGAGATGTAACGATGATGATACCATCCAATTTCAAAGATTGGTATACAGTAATCGCTACGTCACCTGTTCCTGGTGGCATATCAACGAATAAATAGTCGATGTCTTTCCAAATAACATCTGTATAGAATTGCTTTACAACATTGCCTAGAATAGGACCTCGCCATAAAACAGGATCAGTATCATTTTCCAAAAGAAGGTTAACAGACATAACGTCAATACCACCTTTGGATTTTACGGGATACATACCGATTTCGTCGGCATACGCTTTTTCCTTGATACCGAACATCTTAGGAATGGAAGGACCTGTAATATCCGCATCGAGGATACCTACTTTGTAACCTTTACGCGCCATTGTAATGGCCATCAAGCTAGTAACGGAGGATTTACCTACGCCGCCTTTACCAGATACTACGCCGATTACATGTTTAACAGAACTAAGCTCGTGTAATTGAGCTGTAAGATCTTGAGGTTGTTGAGGCGCGCCACCACCGCAACCAGAAGATTGAGATGGGCATCCGCCACAATCACTGCTGCTACCGCAACCCATAGTAAACACCTACTTTCTTTGAGGCTATACCTCACATCTATATTAAAAACTTTTTTATATGGTAAACACAATGTATCTACGCTTACATTGTATCACGTTATATCAAAAATTATCAATATATTACTCGCCACAGAATTCTTTAGTTAAAGAACCAAGAATTTCCATGCCCTTCGTGATTTCATCTACAGTTGGCACAGTATAGCTCAAGCGAAATGCATGACCTTCCCCTGCTCCATCTGCTGCAAAGGCACCACATTTAATAATTCCTACATTGCGATCCATACAAGTTTCAAAAAATACATCACAATCTACATCCTCAGGCATTGTCATCCATGCAAACATACCACCTGTAGGTTTCGTTAATTTAACTTTAGAGCTCGCATACTTTTCAAAAGCGTTAAGTAATGCATCACACTTTGTTTTATATACTTTACGCACATTATCCAAATGTGCATCATAATCGATAGTATCAAGGACCTTAGCTACAACTTTTTGAGTAACCAACGGCATTTGCCCTGCCGTATTATTTTTCAATGCTTGGATAGCCTCAATTACCTTAGCTGGACCAAATAAAAAGCCTACACGCAAGCCGGCAGATAATGTCTTAGAATAAGAACCTGCATAAAGAACGCGGTCTTCGGTATCAAAAGATTTAAATGTTGGGATATATTCGCCAGCAAAACGAATTTCACCATATGGGTCATCTTCATAGATAAATAAATCATATTTAGATGCTATAGCGTAAATCTCCTTACGGCGTTCTAAAGGCATAGTAATGCCTGTTGGATTCTGAAAGTTAGGAATTAGATAAATATATTTACCTTTACCAGATTGAGCCGCTTTTTCTAACTCACTTGGAATCATACCGTGCTCATCAGTTTTAACACCTAATGCTTTACCACCCATATTACGTACAGAATTGATAGCACTAGTGAAAGTAAATTCATCCATATAAACTTCATCGCCTGGTTCTAATACGGTAATCGGTACAAGACCTAGTAATTGACCCGCTCCATTAGAAATAATGAGACCTTGTCCGTTAGGATTCATCTTATGTGTATATACAAGACGTTCCAACGTAAGTTCAGCAAGATGCGCATCACCTTGCATAGGACCATATTGTAAAAGACTCATAGGGTTAGAGTGAACCACTTCATCAAAAGCCCTTTCGATGACCTCTACAGGAATTGCTTCTGGAGCAGGATTACCAATACCAAAGCTGATAAAACCTTCCACACCTACACCACGTTCAAATACTTCACGAATAAAATTAGGCCCTTTTAAGGTTACACGTTCAGGAAGAGAAAAGCTCATACTATCGCCTCTTTCATATATTTATACCAAAATCATACAAATTGAGTGTAAATAAAAACATTAATTACAAGAACTGATTATTAATTTATCTGAAGTCAATATATAAACAATCATTTTGTATATTAAAAAGTTTAATTTTTAGATTACGCATTAGGATCGTGCTCTTGCTCAGCATTTCTCTTATTTATATAGTGTTTGTACACTTGCCACAAAACAAAGTACACTACACCAGCCACAAGTACAATAATTCCTAATCGCCCCATATTTTCCTGAAAATTTACAATATCTGTGCCGATAGCCACTTCTAAAGCTGTTGATGGGAATTTACCAATCAAGTTTGCCAATATATAATCTCTAGGTTTGATTTTACTAATGGCCCCTAAGGCTGTAATAACGCCAGACGGGAAGTACGGTAAGGATCGTGCAAATAACATGACCACAAAACCGTTTTTACCCGAAAAATCATCTACTTTCATTAACACGGTACTCTTAGCAATCAACTTGTCCGCTGTATCACGTAAGAAGTAACGCATAATATAAAAGCTAATAACTACCCCAATTGTTTCTGCTAGCCAAGAAATAATGATGCCTGGCCACAAACCGAATACCAAACCATTTGCAGTTGAAATAAAAATGGATGGCAAGAATCCTACAGCATTAACGAAAATATCGAGGACCATACTCACAACCATAGCCATGGGACCAAAGCTTTGAATATACTCCGCTACCTCCTCCATAGAGCCACTCGTTGCCAAGTGCCACATGGTCGGATAAAACGTAGGATCTACTATATTTATGACAATTAATAAAACAATGAAACCAATGCCTGCTATTAACTGTACCCAACCTTCACCAGAAGGTTTTAAATTTCTTTTACTCATATATACCTCGTATTAAAAAGACTAGCTTAATTATATCACGTATTCTATAGAGAGGTTATAACTAGTTCTATTTCTTTCCCCTAATTTAACTAGCTATATGTTACTAAATGACAATAATGAAATAAAATATATCGTTTGTTTAGATGCTACCAATTAAAAATAAATATTTTTAATTGGTAGCATCTTCAAAATATATATATTTTAATAGCATAATAATTATCTATAGATGTATAATACTACTATAACAAGAATTTCCTTAAAGAAAGAAGGTATAATATGGTATCAGCAGGTCAAACAGCTACAGCAACAGTTTTAGTAACTGAATCTAATATTGCAAAAACAATGAAGTCTGGTTCTTTAGAGGTCTTTGCTACACCAGCGATGTGTGCACTCATGGAGGAAGCTGCACAAGCTGCAGTACAGCCATATTTAGAGGACGGTAAAGGCACGGTAGGTATCTCCCTCTCCATCACTCACGAAGCCCCTACGCCTTTAGGCGCAACAGTAACAGCAAAAGCTACTGTAAGCGCTGTAGAAGGTCGCAAAATCACATTCGATATCGAAGCCTCTGATGGCATTGGTCTTATCGGTCGCGGTACACATGAACGATTTGTAATTAATAACGAAAAATTTATGGCTAAGGTGCATAGTAGAGCAAAATCTAACTAATAGTCTACTATTTTACTAATAGGTTTATTGCTAATATCTTATTTACTTTATTAAAATAATAAAATACAAAACAAAAATGGCATCTATCAAATGATAGATGCCGTTTCTATTTACATATTAGTTTCTATTTACATATTAAATTATATAATCTACTAAAGGATTAGCAAATTTTAACTACCCAGCCTTCAGGAGCTTCGATTTCACCATGTTGAATGCCAAGTAATGTGTCATATAATTTTTTAGTGATAGGACCCATATCATCCATGCCAGCAGGTACATTAATGGTACCTTCTGGAGTATCGATTTGGCCTACTGGAGAAATAACAGCCGCTGTACCACAAAGACCAATTTCAGCAAAGTCTTTTAATTCATCTTTATGAACTGGACGATGTTCTACTTCCATGCCAAGATAATGTTCCGCTACGTACATCAAAGAACGACGTGTAATGGATGGCAATATACTATCAGATTTAGGTGTAACTAATTTACCATCTTTAGTAATGAAGATGAAGTTAGCACCACCAGTTTCTTCTACATGTGTCCGAGTAGCCGCATCAAGATACATATTTTCTGCATAGCCTTTGTTATGAGCATCAGTGATAGCATACAAACTCATAGCATAGTTCAAACCAGCTTTAATATGCCCTGTACCATGAGGAGCTGCACGATCAAAATCAGTGATACGAATTTTGATTGGTTTAGCACCATCTTTGAAGTAAGGGCCTACTGGTGTTGTAAACACACGGAATTGATATTCATCAGCAGGTTTTACACCGATAACGGAGTTTGTACCCATCATGTAAGGGCGAATATAAAGGCTTGCACCATGACCATATGGAGGAACAAAGTCTTTATTTGCTTTTACGACTTCTTTTACAGCTTCGAGGAAACGACCTTCAGGTAATGTAGGCATTACAAGGCGTTCACAGGATTGATTCAAACGTTCTGCATTCAAATCTGGACGGAAGCATACGATGTGACCATCTTTTGTGTAGTATGCTTTCAACCCTTCAAAGACAGTTTGAGCGTATTGGAATACTCCAGCACATTCATTAAGGACAACGTTAGCATCAGTAATTAAACCACCTTCGTCCCATTTACCATCTTTATATGTAGTCAAATAACGGTATTCGGTTTCTACATAACCAAAACCGAGATTATCCCAATCGATATTCTTGCTCATAACAATAACCTCCAT
>NZ_CAUVFT010000027.1:0-28921 GCF_963551295.1 uncultured Veillonella sp. | reverse complement strand
AATAAAATAATAAATATAAGTAACTAAACCTTCCTTATTATTGCTCAATGTATCTATAGCATTGCCAATGAATTGAGGAACAAATAAAAAAGCCACATCAATTGCCATCAACATAGTTAAGCCAATGGCATAGATCCAGCCTTCACGCCGGAAAAACTGCATAAATAAATCTATTGGTTTCATAGGTCCTCTCTAATATATTCTATTAAGTCTAATTAAAATTATTGCCTATATAATCATTAGTATTATTATATTGTAATTGAATTTAAATCAATACTGTAAAAGCTAAATCAACAAATTTTATTATGTTAACTTTACTCTTTATAGTATACACATTTTTTATGATACATTAATACACCTATATGTATAACAGTTAGTTTAAATATTTTTATCACAGCAGCAGTTGTATTTCAACAATATAAGTTAAATGACCTCTTTAAATTTTAATGGTAATCAATCTTAAAGTTTTTTCTAAATTAATACTATATCGAATTTTTTAGTTTACTTATAGTAATGTAAATGTTATACTATGCATATAAAGAAATTTTATCTTACATAATTAGAATTAAAACTCTTAGGAGGAATAAAACATGGAAAAACGTACTGGCGTAGTAACATTTGCAGGTGGCCCTATCACATTAGTTGGCCCAGAAATTAAAGTAGGTCAACAAGCTCCAGACTTCACTGTATTGAGTAATGACTTGCAAGCTAAAACTTTAAAAGACTTCGAAGGTAAAGTAAAAGTTATCTCCGTTGTTCCTTCCCTTGATACAGGTGTTTGTGATGCTCAAACTCGTTGGTTCAACCAAGATGCAACAGCTCTTTCCGAAGATGTAGTCGTATTGACAATTTCTATGGACTTACCATTCGCTCAAAAACGTTGGTGTGGTGCTGCGGGCGTAGATAAAGTTATTACTTTGTCTGACCACAAAGATGCTTCCTTCGGTGAAAACTACGGTTTCTTGATTGAAGAGCTTCGTCTTTTAACTCGTGGCGTTGTAGTAATCAACAAAGATAACAAAGTAACTTATGTTGAATATGTACCAGAAGTAACTCAAGCAGTTAACTTCGATGCTGCATTAGAAGCTATTAAGGCTGATATCTAATTTTAAGATTTTACTAATAGCTTAATATAGAGGCAAAAAGACCGTACGTTGTACGGTCTTTTTATATGTCCTATAGTAAATTATTATTTTATTTGGAGTATGTATGTGGATTCGTATTTCTCAGCTTATTTTAACCATTAAAAATATTGCACTTATTGGTGTTGGCATTGGTTTATGCATTGCTTTAATCAATAGTTTAGTAAACTTTGGTTTTATTGCATGGGCCAATATTCAAGGCTATAGTACTTATTCATTATTGATTGAAGAGATAATTACCTTCTTTCTCTACTTTGAATTTATTGCACTCATAATTAAGTACTTTAAAAATAACTTCCATTTTCCTCTCGATTTCTTCTTATATATTGGCATTACCGCCATTGTTCGTTTACTAATTATCGATCATGAATCAGCTTTGGACATGTTATTATGGTCTATTTCTATTCTAGTTCTAGTTTGTTGCCTAGTACTGGTAGAAAAATTTCTTAATAACAAATCGTAATAGCATAAAAGAGACTCTACACATCAGTAGAGTCTCTTTTATTTTAACACTTTTATGTTTTAACACTATCGACTAGCATCTTAGAAAATATTTTTAGCGTAATTAGCGTACTTAGTTTCTAATTCTTCCATTTTATCATTCATTTCGATTTGTAATTGGGATGCTAAATCATATTCACCATCATTAAGTGCATCGATTAAACGAGTGAATAAGGATTTACGATCATCACTATCTTTAGCAAGGTAGAAACGTAAGTCATTAACTTCTGCAAAGCGTTTATCATCTACACTATTTCGGCTGTCAGTATGAATTGCAACCATGCTACGAACTGTATCCAAATTGTTTGGGATTAAACGGTTAGCTAATACTAGTTTCCAACGTTTAAGAATGGAGGCAATAAAGGAGTCCATTAAATCTTTAGCAAATGCATTGCCTTGAGCTAATGTTTCTACTAATTCAGGATTATTTTGGTAACCCTTTATATTTTCCCATACAGTAGCTGGAGCAACACCAAACATTTGATTACGTTCTTCTTGTGTGAAATCATCAAATACATCTTTTTCAGTACGGTATGCACGATTTGTAGCAAGATAATCAGATGTTTCACCTACTTCTTTGGAAAGTTCTGCTTCCAATTGAGCTTGTGTTTTACCAGATGTAATAGCATATTTCATACCATCAAATGCAGATATAAAGATTAATGCTAAAGCAGTATATGTATTAGTGTAAGGATTTGGAGAACGTAATTCATAACGTGTCGCCATAGGGTTATCGATATCGCGAATCAAACCGCAAAGAATTGTACGGTTACGGCTAGGTTCAGATGGATCAGTACCTAAAGATGTAACAATACATACTGGAGCTTCAAACCCAGGTTTTAAACGGTTTAAAGAATCTGTTGTAGAGCTGATAAATGGATTAATGGCTTCATAGTGTTTTAGAAGCCCCATAATCGCACCAATACCTAAAGAGCTAGCAGA
The DNA here is from genome assembly GCF_963551295.1 of uncultured Veillonella sp. Taxonomy (NCBI): domain Bacteria; kingdom Bacillati; phylum Bacillota; class Negativicutes; order Veillonellales; family Veillonellaceae; genus Veillonella; species uncultured Veillonella sp. The sequence goes on along the minus strand of NZ_CAUVFT010000027.1, from coordinate 26,336 downwards.
TTCCTTACGCATATCTTCTGGGCTAAATAAGTTAACAACTTTACCCGATTTTAGTTTAGCCATAACACCAAAATGAGTATGTTCACCAGAACCAGCTACACCAATTATTGGTTTTGCATTAAATGTTACATCAAGACCATTTTCACGGAATACTTCACGAACAATGATACGAGCTTGTAATTCATTATCTGCTGTTTGTAATGGATTATTTGAGAATTTCCAGTCGATTTCTAATTGTTCTAATACAACTGCTTCATGACCATCTTCATCAAGTTTAGCTTTAACGCCACCTACTTCTTTATGCCCCATTTCAGCAACCATACCATATCTATCAAGACGTTCAACAGCTTGTTCTAATGCAGTACGAACTGTACCATGAGTACGTTGCCAGTATTGTTCCTGTAATTTTTGAGATACGGATAATTCTTTTTTGGTAACTGTTCTAGATGGAGTTTTTACCCAGAATTCTAGTTCTGTTGCAGATGTGAAAATGATATCTACAACTTCATCAGCTTTCACATGCGGCATACCAGATAAGCCATATTCTTTAATCAAAGCTAATAATTCAGCACGAACATAGTCGCAGCTGCGTTTTAAAATAGAACGAGAATCTACATAGCGGTAATTATGCATCAAAAATGCAGGAATACGAAGTGTACCAGTTGGTAATCCTGTAACAGGATCAATATTTTCGTAGTTGTAATCAACAAACCAGTTTACACTTGGATCGCCCCACATATCTACACGAGCATTATTTAATGTAGCAATATTTGTAAGCACTACAGAGGAACCATCTGTTTGAACAGCACGACCTTCAAAGAAAGATTCGTAATCATCGAAGAATGCTGACATAGGAATTTTTTCATCAGTATCATTACCTGCTAAGTCAATACCTACAAGAGATACAAACTTGATTTCAGGATGTTGTTCTAATAATGCAAGAACCCCTTCCTTCCCATATTGACCTGCTGGAATGTAATATAATAATTCGTTAGTTGTCGACATATTTGTTCCTCCTAAAAGAAAAAGACTCCAACAAATAAATATATAAATCTATATATCTAAAGTGGAGTCTTCGTTGACCAATTATTTTATTGAGTTCATATTATCATATGTTGAAAATATATGTCAATAACTTTCTATAGAATTTCATTATTCTCTAAAAGTTACCTCTAACACATCTATTACTATAAACTATAATCAATTAGTATATATAGAATAGTCGTTGATATCAATTTATATTATCCAAGTAATTCTTTAACAATGTTATTGACAATCTTACCATCTGCACGCCCTTTTGTTTTTGGCATTACATGTTTCATAACATTACCCATATTTACGTTATCACCACATGCAGCAATGGCTTCTTGTACAATTATACGAATTTCATCTTCTTTCAATTGCTCTGGTAAGTATTTTTGTAATACAGCCATTTCTTCTTTTACATGACTAATTAAATCCTCACGGCCCGCTTTTTCAAATTCTGTTAAAGAATCTTGACGAGTTTTCATTTCCTTAGCTAAAATACCAAGAATGCCAGCATCATCTAACTCTACCTTATCATTGATCTCTGTATTTTTAATGGCACTATTAACCATGCGAATTACAGATAAAGCTATTTTACCTTCTTCGCGGGCTTTCATAGCCGCTTTCATATCTTCTTTTAATTGATCTTTTAAACTCATGATAACCTCCAATTTGATTAATATATAAATACTGATAAAAATCTAAGTAATAGTTACTAAAGAATAGAATAAAATAAAGAAACCCTAATTCTGCATTTCATGAAGCCATGAAAAGGCAGAATTAGGGTAATCATCTTATGCTCTGAATTTGCGTTTTCTTGCTGCTTCAGATTTTTTCTTTCTTTTTACGCTTGGTTTTTCATAGTGTTCGCGTTTTCTTACTTCAGACAAAACACCCGCTTTTTGGCAGGAGCGTTTGAATCGACGAAGAGCACTTTCAAGCGTTTCGTTTTTACCGACTTTGATTTCAGACATCTATATCCCTCCCTCCAAAAATAATCTCGGGAAGTGCTGATAATTTACATACGCACATATAATATTATATGTATAGGTATAGATATTGTCAATATTTTCAAGTATATTTTATGGGCTTTTTAATGAGTATTATAAAAAGAATACATAATACTCAAAATTAAGCTTCTGGCCAGCCCATTTCTTCTCCACCTAAAAGGTGTGCATGCATATGGAATACAGTTTGGCCTGCTTTTTCACCAGTATTAAAAATCAAACGATAACCATCTTTAGAAATGCCAAGTTCTTTTGCTACATCACGGACAAATGGTAGTAACCCTTCAACATAATCTGCATTCTTTTCATTAAGATGTGCAATATTAGACACATGATTTTTAGGCACGATTAATACATGAACTTTTTTTACAGGTTGAATATCATAAAAAGCATAGAATTTATCATTTTCTAACACTTTTTTAGACGGAATTTCACCATTAATAATTTTGCAAAAAATGCAGTCACTCATAATCTGACTCCTTACTCAATAATTAAATAATTATCTTCTAAATCTACAACAGTTCCACCAACGAGATCACCAATTTTACGTGTCCCATCAGACTTAACTTTACCATTTACATACTCATTTGTTAAGCCCATGTAGTAACCATTCTCTTCTTTTTCGATGAGAATCTCACCATGCTTACCAATGCGAGATTTTGCGTACATTTCATAACCAGATTGACTAAGGCCATTTAAAAGTGCTACACGAGTCTTCTTCACTGCTTCTGGTATTTGATCAGGCATAGTTGCTGCAGGTGTACCTTCACGAATGGAATATGGGAACGCATGGATATGAGTAAATCCTATTTCACGAACAGTGTTTAACGTTTCCTCAAAGTCTTCATCGGTCTCTTGTGGAAAACCAGCAATAATGTCAGTTGTAATTGATAAGTCTTTAATACGAGAACGTAAACTTATAATCAAGTCTTTATATTCTTGTAATGTATAATGGCGTTTCATCAACTTTAATACATGGTCAGAACCAGCTTGTAGTGGTAAATGTAAGTGTGGACAAACACGTTTATTGGTAGCCATTAATTCTACTAACTCATCAGAAACCTCTACGGATTCTATGGACCCGAAACGAATGCGGTATAAATTAGGAATCTCTAATAAAGCTTTTACTACATCAGCTAATGTTGGACGACCTGGTAATTCGACACCGTAATTACCCAAATGTATGCCAGTTAATACGATTTCATGGAATCCATGATCTACTAAACGTTTTGCCTCTTGTACAATATCATCAACTTTACGAGATTTTAATTTTCCTCGAGTATAAGGAATGATACAAAAGGCACAATAGTTATTACAACCTTCTTGAATTTTCATGAACGCACGAGCCTTATCAGATTCATTACCAAATAATGGCATTTCCTCAAAGTTAGACTCTTTCATAATATCTCGAACAGCATTGATTTGTCGTTCTGTAGACTCTAATTGTTCTACTAGCTCAACGATTTTAGAACGATTATTTGTACCGATGACGAGATTAACTCCATCGATAGCGGCAATCGCATCCGGATCAAGTTGTGCATAGCAACCAGTTACGATTACATAAGCATCTTCATTTTGACGCTTTGCTTTACGAATTAACTGACGAGATTTTTTTTCCCCCATATTCGTTACAGAACATGTATTAATTACATATATATCAGCTTTTTCATCGAAGTCTACCGCTTCGTAATTATTTTGTAAAAATAAACCTTTCATAGCATCCGTATCATATTGATTTACACGGCACCCCAAGGTTGTAAAAGCAACGGTTTTCATTACACCTCTCTATTCTTGTTTAATTTATAGTTCTAATTCATATTGAATCATCGCTAATGATCCAATGGCAGCAGTTTCAGCTCGCAAAATTGTATTACCAAGCGATACCGATTTTCCACCACTCTCTATAATAGCATTGATTTCCTTCTCTTGATAGCCCCCTTCAGGACCTATACAAATTAAAATATCAGTAATTGACTCATCAGAATGTACCGTTTTAAGTAAGTTTTTAATTGTATGCCCATCTTCATTCTCATAAGCTACCAATTTTAGAGCTTCAGATTCAATGTCTAATACTTGTATAAGGGTCTTTCCTACTACAAGTGTGGGTAACTGATTTCGTCCGCATTGTTGAGCTGCTTCTAGCATAATTTTTTCCCAACGATTTACTTTTGATTGAAGTTTTTTTTCATCATATTTAGCTACACAGTTAGCTGTGGGCACAAGATAAATTGTATCCACATTTAACTCTGTTGCTTTTTGTAACACCCATTCTAACTTTTCACCTTTTAAGATGGATTGTACAAGAATCATTCTGTATGATGCTGCTGCACCCGCAATATATTCAATAAGTTTTGCTTGTGCCTTACCGTCTATTTCATCAGTTATCTGATACATACCACAACGATTGTCACTACCTGTAACCGTTATAGGTTTCTCAATATTATGACGAAATACATGAAGCACATGATGTGTCACATGTATCGGTAATTCTATTATTTCATCTAATGGTGTATGAATAAATATTTTTTTCATAGTTTTTTTAACGCAAAGGTGTGCCATGGACCAGCAACGCGTTCCTCAATAATATGCCAGTCTTTCTTAATATATGGCATGATTTCATCATAACGGTCATCAATAATTCCACTAATGATTAAAATACCTTGATCATCAAGCTTTCTACCAATTTGAGGCAATAAAATTTTTAATGGATCTACAGTTAAATTAGCTACAATCAGTTGAGCTATTTCATTAAAATCAGTATCTAAATCACCACAAATAATTTCTGCATCTATTTGATTATTTTCACAATTAATTTTAGCTTGATTTGCAGCGTATTCCTCAATATCGATACCTACAAGTTTTTTAATACCTAAATGAGCTGCTACTAACAAAAGTATTCCTGTACCTGTACCGATATCTAAACAAGTTACCTTATCAAGATTCATAGACTCACTATAAACTTTTAAAAGCTCTGCACAAGTTCTTGTCGTTTCGTGAGCCCCAGTTCCAAAGGAAATATCTGAATCAATTTCAATAATATTCTTATTATCTACATTATCGTAATTTTGCCAAGCAGGTTTAATGACTAAGTTAGGTAAAATTTCTGTAGGTTCAATATATTGTTGCCAAGAGTTTAACCAAGTTGACTCATCAATAATATCTGTATCTATTGATATAATCTTAATATTATCCTCTGTAAGACGTTTTTCTAAATCCGCCTTAATCATATCCATATCAAGTGATGGATCAGCGTACATAGTTAATTTTATTAAATTAGGCTGATCTTCAACATCTTCTTCTATAATTCCATTGTCTGTATAATCGTCAAAAAGAGTAGTCACCTCATCGGTGGCTACTCTTTCACAGACAATGGATATTTCTATCCATTGCATATATGCTCCTTTATAGGGAATGTGATGGAACGAACCATTCCTTCACATGAGCTGTTCATTTCGTTAAACAGTCCTTGATTTTTTCAAAGAGACTTTTGCTTACTTGTAAATTATTAACATCTTCGTTACTTTCATTTGCAAAGCGTAATAATAATTCACGTTGAGCATCGGTCAACTTCTTAGGCGTTTGGACAGTTACCACAATGTGTTGGTCCCCTCGTTGGTTAGGGTTACGCAAATATGGAATACCTTTGCCCTTTACGCGGAATGCCGTTCCCGTTTGAGTACCTTCCGGAATCTTTAACTCTACTTTACCATCTAAGGTGTTAACTTGTATAGTCGCACCAAGAGCAGCTTGAGCAAAGCTAATATTTACACGGCTAATAACGTCATTACCATTTCGTTCAAATTCCTTATGAGGACGAACGAAAATATATACATAAAGATCCCCTTTAGGACCGCCTAAAATACCAGGTTCCCCTTCATTAGCTACACGTAAGCGAGATCCGCTATCTACACCGGCTGGAATCTTAATGGAAATCTTCCGTTTAGCCAACATTTCGCCAGTACCACGACACTTAGAGCAAGGTTTTTCAATGCTTTTACCCGTACCATGACAGCGAGAACAAGTGCGAACGGACTGCATACGTCCAAATGGAGTATTTTGAATAACCGCTTCTTGACCAGAACCATGACAGTTTGGACAAGTATCGACACGAGAGCCTGGCTCACCACCAGTACCATGACAGTGATCACATTCTTCATGACGATGCACTTCAATTTCCATAGATTTACCAAAAGCTGCATCTTCAAAGGAAATATCGATATCTTCACGCAAGTCATTACCTTTTTGAGGGCCTTGTTGGCGTCCACCACCAAACATGCCACCAAAAATGTCGCCAAAGATATCGCCAAAGCCTCCAGCTTGACCACCGAAACCGCCGAAGCCACCTTGGAAACCACCGGCACCAGCGCCACCTCCTTGTTTGAAGGCGTCGTGGCCGAATTGGTCATATTGAGCTTTTTTAGTTTCATCAGACAAGACTTCATAAGCTTCGTTAGCTTCTTTAAACTTTGCTTCAGCTTCCTTTGGATTGTCTTTATTAACATCTGGGTGGTATTGGCGAGCCTTTTTACGGAAGGCTTTTTTGATTTCATCTTGAGAGGCATTTTTACTAACCCCTAGGATGTCATAATAATCACGTGCCATTCGTTACCAACCCTTCTTATTTCTTGTCGTCATCCACTACTGTGTAATCAGCATCAACTACATTGTCATCAGATTTTGTTTGTTGTTGACCTTGATCTGTAGCACCAGCTGCTTGTTGAGCTTGTTGAGCTGCTGCATACATTTGTTCTGCTAATTTATGTAATGGTTGTTCCAAAGCTTCACTATCTTTTTTGATGTCTTCGATATTGCTAGCTTCGATAGATTTTTTCAATTTATCTTTCGCTTCTTCTACTTCTTTCATCAAAGCAGCATCGCCTTTACCTTCAAGATCTTTCAATGCTTTTTCAGCTTGGTATACCAAGGAGTCTGCATTGTTTTTAATATCTAATTCTTCTTTTCTAGCTTTATCTTCTGCTGCATGAGCTTCAGCTTCTTTAACCATGCGGTCAATTTCTTCTTCTTTCAAGCCGCTAGAAGAAGTAATGGTAATTTTTTGTTCTTTTTGAGTCCCCAAATCTTTAGCTTTTACATGTACGATACCATTAGCATCGATGTCGAATGTTACTTCGATTTGAGGAACCCCACGAGGAGCAGCTGGGATACCATCCAAGTTGAAACGACCCAATGTTTTATTATCTGCTGCGAATTCACGTTCACCTTGTAATACATGGATATCTACAGATGGTTGGTTATCTGCTGCAGTAGAGAATACTTGAGATTTAGATGTAGGGATTGTAGTGTTACGATCGATAATACGTGTGAATACGCCACCCATTGTTTCGATACCAAGGGACAATGGCGTTACGTCAAGTAACAATACGTCTTTAACTTCACCTACTAATACGCCACCTTGAATAGCAGCACCAATAGCTACACATTCATCAGGGTTAACATTTTTAGTTGGTTCTTTACCCAATACTTTTTTGATTGCTTCTTGTACAGCTGGAATACGGCTAGAACCACCAACTAACAATACTTTATCGATATCGGATGCAGATAAACCAGCATCGCTCATAGCTTTACGAGTAGGTTCAATAGTCGCTTGTACTAAATCAGCAGTTAATTCTTCAAATTTAGCACGAGTTAACGTTACATCCAAGTGTTTAGGGCCTGTAGCATCAGCTGTAATAAATGGTAAGTTGATATTTGTACTAGCTACACCAGACAACTCAATTTTTGCTTTTTCAGCAGCTTCTTTTAAACGTTGATCAGCTAATTTATCATTGGATAAATCGATACCTGTTTCCTTTTTGAACTCTTCAATAAGGTAGTTCATAATACGTTGGTCGAAGTCATCGCCACCAAGGTGGTTATTACCAGATGTAGCCAATACTTCAAATACACCATCCCCCAATTCAAGGATAGATACGTCGAATGTACCACCACCAAGGTCAAACACAAGAACTTTACCATCTTCATCTTTATCTACACCATATGCAAGAGCAGCTGCTGTAGGTTCGTTAATAATACGAAGTACTTCAAGACCTGCAATAGCACCAGCATCTTTTGTAGCTTGACGTTGAGCATCTGTAAAGTATGCTGGAACAGTAATAACAGCTTGTTTTACAGGTTCACCCAAGTAAGCTTCTGCGTCAGCTTTGATTTTTTGAAGAATCATTGCAGAAATTTCTTGAGGAGTATAAGATTTACCTTCTACAGTTACTTTGTAGTCTGTACCCATGTGACGTTTAATAGAAATGATTGTGTTTTCTGGATTAGATACGGCTTGACGTTTAGCCAATTGACCAACTAAACGTTCACCATTTTTTGCAAACCCAACAACGGAAGGAGTTGTACGTGCACCTTCTTGATTTGTAATAACCGTAGGTTCGCCGCCTTCCATAACAGCAACACAAGAGTTTGTTGTACCTAAATCAATACCAATTACCTTTGCCATAATATATACCTCCTAAAACTTTATAATCTATTCCACAACTTTTACCATTGCTGGACGTATACAACGACCATCAACAGTATAGCCAGTTTGCAATACTTCACACACCGTATCGGATTCATATTCATCTGACGGTACACGCATAATCGCTTGATGGAAATTTGGATCAAATGGTTGACCCACAGCTTCGATAACTGCTAATCCATGTTTAGATAACATAGCCATCAAATTTTGATGAATCATAATGAATCCATCGAGGAATACTTTTGCTTCCCCTTCTGCAGGACTTTGAACAGCTCGTTCAAAGTTATCCAATACAGGAAGAAGGTCTGTTAATACATCCCCTTTTACATATCCTGCAAGTTGCTCTTTTTCCTGATTAGTACGTCGTTTGAAGTTTTCAAAGTCCGCTTGTAACCGTTTATAGCGATTATCAAAATCGGCTTTAAGCTCTTCTAACACTTGAGCAGCATCAGCCATAGCTTCTTCAGTTTTTTCAACAGTTGGTGCCTCTACATTCGTAGTATTCTCTGTTTCCTCCACTGTTTCTTGTTTAATGTCTTGTTCTTCAGCCATTACATGCCCTTTCTGTTTTGTTCTTTTACCATAGTTTCCATTATATGTTTCATATGGGACAACATGCCGATGATACGTCCGTATTCCATCCGCGTTGGACCAAGAATAGCAAGAGTTCCAATAGGCTGATCTTGATTCGTAAAATCAGCTTGTACCACACTCATTGAATGTAGTGCTTCAGTTTCGTTCTCAATACCAATCTTGACCTTAACAGGTGTTGGAGAATCATCTTTTAATAACTGTCCTAATTGATTTTGTTCTTCCACTAAGGAAAGCAAGGGTTGTACCTTCTCAACAGACTTAAACTCTGGTTGATTTAACAACTCTGTGGTACCTACCGAATAGAACAACTTACGTTTATTAATAGCTCGTAATAATGTCTCCGAAAGGATTAATAAAATTCCCTGCGGTCCTTCCATATGGACCAATATAGATCCTAAAGCCTCAGCCGTTACATGACCAATACTTACATTCTGTAGTGCATTGCTAAATTGTATGGCTAGACTCTGTAAAAGCTCTGGTGAAACACTTTCACCAAAGTACATCAACTCATTATCTAGTGCCCCTGTTTCAGTAATAACTACCATAATGGCTTGATGACTATCTAGCGGTAATACATGAATATATTTGATTAATGCTCTATCATGGGCTGGTGCCAAGAATAAACTCATGCTATGGCTTACCTGTGAAAGTAGTTTAGCCATATTTAAAAAGAGTTCACTCGTTGATCCATTGGAATGTTTCCATAACATTTCAATTTTTTCAGCATCCTGTAATGGAACAGGTTGTCGACTCAGCATAGAATCAACATATAAGCGATAGCCCTTAGCTGAAGGAATACGTCCAGCCGATGTATGAGGTTGCTCTAAATAGCCTAATTCCTCTAAATCTGACATTTCGTTCCGTACCGTAGCAGGACTGATACCAAGATCATAATTCTTAGCAATCGTTCGAGAGCCTACAGGTTCTGCGGATTTAACGTAGTCTTCAATTATGGCTCGCAAGATGCGCTGTTTTCTTTCATCCATAATGACACCTCTTGTTAGCACTCATAAACTTTGAGTGCTAATCGCATGTATAATATTATCATATTAAAAAAAATTGTCAAGCTAAAAAATCATTAAAAAGCCAAATAAAATCTATTTAGTCAAAAAGACAATTTGATATTTTTAATTAATTAGTCAAAAAATCAAACCAGAATAATGAGAAAACACTTATACTATCTACATTTATGTCATATCCCCAAATTTAAACATTGGAATATGTTGATCTAATAAAATTTCTATTATTAAAACCTGAAATAGTATAAGTGTTTATATATATTATAATTTTGTTATTATGAAACTCTCAGTAAAAATACTTTTTGATTGTAAAAATGTATAGCCTAAGGACCATAAAGTAATTAGTACTAAAAATATTACAATTTATAGTTCTACACCTTCAAGTGGATTTCCAAGTCTTTCTAACAATTGTCCCATACGTTCACGAGGTTCACCATTTTTAGCATACCAATCAATCAAAATGTCTACAGCTTTTTTAGATTGCTCAATAGTTAGTTTTCTTGCTAAAATTTTTCCTGCTTCTGGTCTCATACCTGTATTACCACCAACAGCCAACATAAAACCTTGAGATGTACCAATAAAAGCAATATCTTTCACCATCGCATCAGGGCAGTTACGTCCACATCCACTGATGCCAATCTTGCACTTATGAGATGTTTTTCGGCCGTAGTGTTTTCTCTCTACATAATCAGCCAATTCTTTAGTTTCCATTTGTCCATTTTTACAATGGCCTTTACCTACACAGGCAATCAAGGAATTAACACCTCTATGAATAACAGTTGTCACGCCATCAGGCAATTCAGAAATTAACTGTTCCTTATCATCTTTTTCAATACCTGTAATTTGTATACCTGTTACAACATGACGAAAGGATCCGCCATATTTTTCAGCAAGTTCTATGCATGCTTTCATTTGATCTAAAGTAAATTCATTATGTAAACCGTGTAATATTACAGATGTCTTCATCGTTCCTCCTCAAATCTAGCATGCTTATTCATCATCATCCTATTTATACTAACATATTAGATTTTGAGAAACTGTGAGAAATTACTCACGAATAAATTGACTAAACACATAATTTCCATGCTTGGCACCTTCAGCGGTTAAGTGATAACTTCCATTTTGATACTCTAATAGACCTTTACTAACTAAATCCTCTAAAGTAGTACCAAATAAATCATAGACGGATACGCCAAATGTATCTTCGAATTTTTGTTCATCAAGACCCCATTTAGTGCGAAGAGCTAAAAAGCAAAAATCCTCTTGAGCTCGTTCTAAAGTAATCGTCTCCGTATCGATAGTAGGCATAACATATCGATCAACTGATTGTATATAAGGCATTACATTTCGGTTATTACTGCGGCGAACACCATTATAAAAAGAATGCGCTCCCGCACCAAAACCTAAGTAATCTACATAGTGCCAATATTTTAAATTATGGCGACTATAAGAGTTATCCTTCGAAAAATTTGAAATCTCATATCGTTCAAAACCAAGTTCTTTTAATCCTTCCATCATCGTATCATACATAGCTTCATCAATGCTTTCACTAGGAATAGAAATCAAGTTCTTTTGTACTAAATGATATAAATATGTGCCTACCTCAACTTGTAAACCATAAGTAGAAATATGATTAATAGGTAGGTCTTTCACGATTACTAAATTACGTTTAATATCGTCTAAGGATTGTCTTGGTAATCCATAAATCAAATCAATATTAATATCAGCAAAGCCTGCCTCTTTAGCATCATAAACAGCTTGTTTTGCCTGTTCCTCGTTGTGACTACGATGAATCATGGTAAGCGCCTTATCATCAAATGTTTGAACACCAAAGCTAATACGATTGAAACCAAGTTTAACAAGTTTCGTTAAATAATGTAAATTTACTTCCCCAGGATTCGATTCAATAGTCATATAACAATCATCAGTAATTGTAAAAGTATTTTTGATTTTATCAAGAATCATTTGTAGTTGTTGAATCGATAATTCTGTAGGCGTACCTCCCCCAAAATAAATTGTATCAATAGCTTTAGATGTAGACTCTGGATGTTCAGAGACCCATAAATCGATTTCTTGAACTAAAGCATATACATAGGTTTCGTAATAATCTTGTAAATTCTGATAAGCAGGAAAATCACAGTACATACATTTCTGTTTACAAAAAGGGATATGGACATACAAGCCCATATCCCCAAGTGTAGACAGATTCAAAATATTAGAATCTGTTTTCATTATATTAGTCCTCAACCTTGAGAATCGCCATGAATGCTTCTTGTGGAATCTCTACAGAACCGACAGATTTCATGCGTTTCTTACCGGCTTTTTGTTTTTCAAGTAATTTACGCTTACGAGAAATATCACCACCGTAACATTTAGCCAAAACGTCTTTACGCCATGCTTTTACGGTTTCACGAGCCACAATTTTTGTGCCTACCGCAGCTTGAATAGGAATTTCAAACATTTGACGGGGAATGAGTTCTTTTAATTTTTCTGCCAATGCACGACCACGTGTAGCGGCGCGGTCCTTATGTACGATAATGGACAATGCATCCACAGGATCACCATTTAATAGAATATCCATCTTAACCATTGGAGATTGTTTATAACCAATCAATTCATAGTCAAGGGATGCATACCCTTTTGTAGCGGATTTTAATTTATCAAAGTAATCATAAATGATTTCACTCAATGGTAAATGATAAACGACAGATACGCGTGTTTCATCTAAATATTCCATAGATTGGTATTCACCGCGTTTATCCTGAGATAACTCCATGATAGTACCAACGAAATCTTTAGGTACGATTGTAGTTGCTTTTACATATGGTTCTTCAATATAGTCAATTTCCGTTGGAGGTGGTAATTTAGCAGGATTATCGACTTCAAGCATTTCCCCATTTGTTTTGTACACTTTGTAATTTACAGATGGAGCGGTCGTAATAAGCGTCAAGTTATATTCACGTTCTAAACGTTCTTGAATTACGTCCATGTGCAAAAGACCGAGAAAACCACAACGAAAACCAAAGCCCAATGCCAAAGATGTTTCTGCTTCATATTCTAAGGCAGCATCATTTAGCTGTAACTTTTCTAATGCATCCCGAAGGTTTTCGTAATCTTTAGACTCTGTTGGGTAAAGGCCACAGTACACCATGGATACGGCCTTACGATAACCAGGCAAAGGTTCTGATGCAGGATTATTAGCTAATGTTACAGTATCACCTACGTGGCAATCTTTTACATTTTTGATGCTAGCTGCAATACAACCTACCGAGCCACAAGGTAATTCTTGTACTGGTACGAGATTTGGTGTAAAGATACCAAGTTCTGTAACATCAAAGTCCTTTTTATCATGCATCATGCGAATAGTATCTTTTGCTTTTATGGACCCTTCTTTTACGCGGACATAGGCAATAGCACCTTTGTACGCATCAAAACGGCTATCAAAAATTAAGGCTCTTGTTGGCTCATCAGATTTATCTGGTGGTGCAGGAACTTTATTTACAATGGCTTCTAAAATATCCGGGATACCGATACCTGATTTAGCAGAACATAGTACAGCATCAGATGCATCTAAACCAATAATATCTTCAATTTCTTGTTTAACGCGATCAGGGTCTGCTGACGGCAAATCAATCTTGTTAATAACAGGAATGATTTCAAGATCATGTTCTAAAGCGAGATACACATTTGCCAACGTTTGCGCTTCCACACCTTGAGCAGCATCAACAACAAGTAATGCCCCTTCACAAGCTGCAAGAGAACGAGATACTTCATAACTGAAATCGACATGGCCTGGAGTATCGATGAGATTCAAGATATATTCTTCACCATCTTGCGCTTTATACAAAATGCGAACAGATTGCGCTTTAATAGTAATACCGCGTTCACGTTCGAGGTCCATGGAATCCAAAACTTGAGCCTCCATTTCACGTTTTTGTAATGTACCAGTATATTCAATTAATCTATCAGCGATGGTAGATTTACCATGGTCGATATGGGCTATAATACAGAAGTTTCGAATCTTTTTCGTTGACATACAATGTAAACAAGTTCAAAGAACTTGCATTCTCCTTTCTAACATACGCGATCGATAACAGCACCTCCCAATAATTGAGTGCCATTATAAAAGGCTACGGACTGACCAGGGGTAATCGCCCGTTGTGGTTCTTCAAAGATAACCTCCATCGTATCATCATCTAAAATACGTGCAGTACAAGGGGAAGGATTGGCTGCATAGCGAATCTTACCCTCCGCCTTCAATTCTTTGTGAATTGTATCATCTAAAAAGTTATAGAACTTACAAATCATTCGATTTGTAAAGAGTCGTTCGTTAGGACCTACGATGACCTCGTTACGGTCACCATTAAAACCAATAACATATAATGGGTACTTATACGCAATACCAAGTCCCTTACGTTGACCAATAGTGTAATTAAATAAGCCATTGTGCTTACCTAACACTTCACCATCTTCGGTAACGATATTACCAGACTCTGGCTTTCCCTTCATTTCTTCTGCCACCAGCTTTTGATAGTTTCCATGAGGCAAGAAACAAATATCTACACTATCTGGTTTCTTAGCTACTGGTAAATTATATTCAGCAGCTAATTTACGTGTTTCAGTCTTACATTGACCACCTAATGGGAACATAAGATGACTCAAAATACGTTGGTTCATATTGTACATAACATAACTTTGATCTTTTGTAGGATCAACACCTTTATGTAACTCATACAAACTCGTTTCTTCATTATAATTAACTTGTGCATAATGACCAGTAACCATATGGGTGGCACCGAGTTCAAGAGCACGGTTAAGCATCAAATCAAATTTAATATTTTTGTTACAAAATACACAAGGATTTGGCGTACGACCATAGGCATATTCTTTTACAAAATAATCTACTACATTTTCGTAGAATACATCACGAGCATCGATTACATGATGCTCGATACCAAGAAAATCACACATTTTCTTAGCATCTGTTACAGCAAGAGGCACCTCATCATAGGGCGTGCCACTCACCCATAACCATAGAGTAATACCAAATACTTTATAGCCTTGTTTTAATAGCATTGCAGCAGTTAGAGAACTGTCTACGCCGCCACTCATAGCTACAGCGATAACTTTTTCCATACTTTCTCCTTTTAATGATCGCTTGATCATAAAACTAATCAGGGTGAAAGCCTGACGTGTAAAACACTAGTTCGGTGTAAAAGTCCGAGTAGTATTGCTATAAAATTATAGCAACTTATATTATAGCCTAGAACTAGGTACATTGAAAAGATTTGAAATAAAAAGATCCCCTTCTCTAAAAGAAAGGGATTCTAAATATTATCTATGTTTTAATAACTCTTCAGCAGCTCCTAAAATACCGAGCATGGAATGTTCAAATACTAAACCACCTTGCATAAAAATCGTATATGGTGGACGTATAGGCCCATCTGCACTCAGCTCAATAGAAGACCCTTGCACAAAAGTACCTCCAGCCATAATAATTTTATCTTCGTATCCCGGCATGTCACCTGGAATTGGATGTACATGAGCATCTACAGGAGAGTAAGCCTGCATACCTACGCAAAAATGCTCCATTTCTTCTCCATTTTTCAGATTGATAGCTTGAATCAAATCATAACGATCTGCATCTACCTTAGGGAATACATCATAACCTAATAACTCACCTACAGCTGCAGTATACACAGCGCCTTTAAGCGCCTGTAATACTACGTGAGGTGCCATAAATAAGCCTTGGAAAAACAAACGATACCCAGGTGCATAAGAACCCATATGATCACCTAAGCCAGGAGCCGTCAATTGATACGCTGCATCTTCTACAAGATGTTCACGACCTACGATATAACCACCTGTGGGCGCTAAACCGCCTCCCGCATTTTTGATGAGCGAACCTGCCATGATATCCGCACCAGCCTCTAAAGGTTCTTGAAGCTCTGTAAACTCTCCATAACAATTATCTACAAAACAAATCGTATTCGGATTTTTAGCTTTTACAGCATCTACAATAATCTTAATATCTGCGATAGATAATGGCTCACGTGTGCTATAGCCGCGAGAACGTTGAATAACCACTACTCTAGTATTATCATTAACAGCTTTAGCAATGGCATCTACATCATAGCTATTATCTTTCAAAGGTACCTCTGTATAGGTAAAACCCTTTTCTACTAAAGAACCACGCACTTCACGAGATGCTCCGATAACAGATTGCATCGTATCGTAAGGAGCCCCAACTGCGTAGATAAATTCAGTCCCTTTTGAACCATTCCCCATTAAGGAAATCAAAGTTGTTGCTAGTGCATGGGTGCCAGAAACAAAATGCGGTCGTACAATTGCCTTTTCACCTTTAAATACATATGCAAATACTTCATCTAATTTCTCACGGCCTACATCATTATATCCATAGCCTGTAGTACCAGTAAAATGGTAATCAGATACTTGGCATACTTTAAAGGCTTCTAATATTTTTTTTGTATTGGCCAAGGCAATAGGTTCAAACTTTTTAAATTCAGGTTCAGCCATCTCAAGGGCCTTACTACGTATTTCGTCTAATGTCATGCTAGTCCTTCTCTACAAATTAAATCCATAGCTTTATTAAATATATATTCTTTTGATGTATTACTATCAATGTGAATCCATTCTATATAAGGCATCCGTTTATACCAAGTTATCTGGCGCTTAGCAAAATGACGTGTATTCTTCTTGATTAAATCACGACATTCATCTAATGTTATACTGCCATTTATATAGTCTACAACTTCTTTATAGCCAATACCTTTAAATGCTTGACAATCTGGTTTCACACCAAATTTTATGAGATGTTCCACTTCTTCAATCAAGCCTGCATCAAACATCATATCAACGCGTAAATTGATGCGTTCATATAGTTTATCACGGTCTCTCATGAGTCCGATAACAGGCCCTTTATAAGATAAACCAGCTTTAGTTTGATTTCGTAATGAATCTACATCACCATAGTGCAAGATCTCAATGACACGATATAAACGATGCTTATCACTATATTGAATTTCTATATTATGTTCTGTTCCTAAGGTGAAAGCATATTCTCGTAAGCCTTCAATACCTTTGGTATTATATAGCTCATCTAGTTCTGCTCGTAAACTTTCATCAGGCTTAACATCATTAAAGTTATAGTTTTCCAATAATGATTGAACATAAAGCCCTGTACCACCAGACAGAATAGGAAGAATATTTCTATCTTTTAATCTTGCAATTATCTCTTTAGCTTGATTTTGGAAAATAGATACCGAATATGAATCATTTGGTTCCAGTATATCAATGAGATGATGTTTCACCCGATTAAGTTCATCCACCGATGGTTTAGCGGTACCAATATTAAGTTGTTTATATACTTGGTAAGCATCACCAGAAATAACCTCGGCATTAAGTTGTTCAGCTAATTCCAAGGTAAGATCCGTTTTGCCCACCGCAGTAGGTCCAACGATAGTAATTAAGGGATTCACTATAACTCCTTCATATATACACCATAGCCTATGCGGCTATATTTGCCTCCCACCCATTTATGAGGTGGATATTTCTGAAAGACCGAACTAAACGGTCGTTCTTTAATGATAACACCACAAGAGGCAACACGCATAGCCTCCTCCATGATTTTATCATCAATATGACTTTCCATTGTATGTCCACGAAGTGGTTTAAATTGAGGACTCTCTTCTACAGGAACCTCAAACATGGGGTCAAAATAAATAATATCTATACTATCATCTAGAAGATTAGGTACATAAGTTTCAAAAGTATCATGACTTACCTCAATGCGACGTAATGCATCCGTCACACTTTTCACATTATGCGAATAATGTGCTAAACCATAAGATGTGGCAAGCCAAATAGGTAAAGAACCTTCTAGGCCTTTTATTTTAGCCTGAGGAAAAGTATAGCTTACAACAATACTGTCACTGCCAAGACCAATTGTACAATCAAGAAACGAAA
Organism: uncultured Veillonella sp.; assembly: GCF_963551295.1. NCBI lineage: Bacteria > Bacillati > Bacillota > Negativicutes > Veillonellales > Veillonellaceae > Veillonella > uncultured Veillonella sp. The sequence continues at coordinate 8,223 of NZ_CAUVFT010000027.1, read as the reverse complement.
ACTCTTCTTTACCAAGCGGATGATTAGCATTTAATATTGTTTGTACAGCATTAATTAAATGATCCCCTTCTCCACGTTGTAAACGTAGTATACGCAATTGAGCCATGGATAAATGAAAACTATGCTGTTGATTATTGGGAAAATGAATGGTTAGGCCATTACCAGATAGAACCGCAATGTAATCACATAGATGTGCGTCAAATAATGCTGGTATAGATAATTTTCCTCTTTTTATATAAGTCATATGCATAGAGGAAGCCAACACTTTGGCTTCCTCTTGAATGGCCTTATTAGATTTTTGGGCTGTAGTTAATATATTCATGTTAAGACCGTAAGAATAATTTACCTAATTCATCAGGTGTAAATTTGATTATCGTAGGACGACCATGAGGACATACATATGGTTTTTCGGTACTAAATAAGTCCTCAATTAAAGTAGTCATTTGATACATATTTAAATTATGACCTGCCTTGATTGCCCCTCTACAAGACGCATAGGCTAACATTTCATGTCGTAATTGAGCCTTAGTAGGCTGTTGATGATCATGTAAGTAAGAGAATACATATTGGAGAATTTCAAAAGCTTTTGACTCTACCAAATCTACAGGAGCCCCTACTAATTTTATCTTAGTAGGACCACCCAACTCTACATCGAAACCAAGATCAAGTAATGTTTCTCGTTCTTCTTCTACTAAATTCATTTCATCATCTGTGGCCTCATTATATTGAGGAACCAAAAGAGATTGCATAGGAATCGATTCAGAAGACTTACACAACTTATCATAACGCACACGCTCATGTGCCGCATGTTGATCTATGATATACAGATCATCACCTTTTTTAGCTAATATATAACAAGACGCAACTTGGCCCATAGGTAGGAAGCCAGAGTTTTGAATTGTCCGTTCCTCCACATCTTGTTCACGGATGTCATGAGATAAAGATTTAAAACGTTCTATATCCTCTTTAGTATAACTAGTATATTCCTTAGGAACAGCGTCAAAACTTTCATCTATAAAGGATGATTGTTCATAAGTTGTCTTTGGTGCAGGTGGTGTATACCCCTTAGTTTTGAGATTCTCCACAAACTGTGAAGTTTTATCGCGCAAAACTTCATAGCCTTTTGTACGGCGTCCACCAAAGACTTTATCATAATCTATAGCTGTGGCTATATGTTCTGCAGACTGCATCTCATCATGTACAGCAGAAGGTGCTCTGTAAGAATCATAAGTGCTATTACCATGTAAGGATGTTCTATCAGAACTAAAACTATTATTTATACTACTGTTACTACTATCAGTAGTATTACCATTATCATCAGATATATTAGCAGCTGTACCAGTCATATAAGATGATGACTCTCGTTCGTATCTCTCATGGAGTGGATTATTTAGAGCATTTAAGATACCGTGATAAACGGCTTTAAATATAATCTTATCATCTGAGAATTTAACTTCACTCTTGCGAGGATGTACGTTTATATCAACCATTCCGGCAGGCACAGTAATATTTAATACCACCAAAGGATGACCATTTTTCGGTAAAAGTGCATGGTATGCATTATCGATAGCCTTCATTATAGTTTTATCAGAAATCACTCGATTATTGACGATGATGGTCTGCCATATCCTTGTGCTTTTAAGAAGTGTCGGCTTACTCACTACGCCATCGATATAAATGGAGTCACTTTCATAGGCAACTGTAAAAATATCATCCTTGGTTTTATATCCGTATAATGCAGCTACAGTATCACTAATATTACCATTTCCTGGTGTAATAATTGACACCCGATCATCGACGATAAGCTTAAAAGAGATATGTGGATTACTTAGTGCTAATTTCCCCACGATATCTTGAATCTTAGAGGCTTCTGTACGCTCAGTTTTTAAGAATTTACGACGAGCCGGCGTATTATAAAACAAATCTCGAATTTCGATAGTCGTACCTGGTGCCGCACCATAAGGAATACAATCGGTAAAAGTGCCTCCATCAACAGTAATACGAGTTCCCAAGTCAGAGTCTGCTTTACGAGTGATTAAAGAGAAATGAGATACAGAGGCAATACTAGCCAAGGCCTCCCCACGGAAGCCTAGGGACGCAATATCAAAGAGGTCCTCTACTTGTTGAATCTTAGAGGTTGCATGACGTAGAATCGCCAAGCGAGCATCCTCTTCCGTCATACCAATGCCATTATCGGTAATACGCATGTATGCTACACCACCATCACCAATTTCAATCTCTATATTGGTAGCTGACGCATCAATAGAATTTTCAATGAGTTCTTTAATAACTGATGCGGGACGTTCAACGACTTCACCGGCAGCTATCTTATTGATTGTCGTTTCATCCAATACATGAATGGTTGCCATTATTTCCCGCCTCCTTTACGAGCCTCCTCTTGTAGTTCATATAATTTATTTAATGCTTCAATTGGAGTCATGCTCATTACATCGACTTCCAATAAGCTATCTACTACGGAATGTGTAAATAAATTTCCTAGTGGGGAATCACTAACTTGTTTAACAGCTGGTTTTGCTACATTAGTAAGTTGAGCCCCCATAACTCGATTATTTAAGTCACTTGCATCGTGACTTTGATCTTCCAAAGATTCCAAAATCACTTCAGCTCGTTTTAATACAGAATTAGGTAGGCCTGCCAGTCTAGCTACGTGAATACCATAACTGCGATCAGCACCACCTTTAATGATACGGCGCAAGAAAGCAACATCTTTCCCTTTTTCTTTAACCGCAACGGTATAATTTTTTAATTTACTATAACTTTCCTCTAAGCAAATAAGCTCATGATAATGTGTGGCAAACAATGTCTTGCTATGAATGTGCTTACAAATATGTTCCACTACGGCTTGTGCAATACTTAAACCATCAAAGGTACTCGTCCCCCGACCAATTTCATCAAGAATAATCAAGCTATTGTGAGTAGCATTCTCTAAGATATAAGCTACCTCTTTCATTTCCACCATGAACGTACTTTGACCAGTAGAAATATCATCACTAGCACCAACACGTGTAAAAATACGATCTACAGGAGAGATAGAGGCCTCACGAGCGGGAATAAAGGAACCAATCTGTGCCATAATCATTAAAATAGCCGCTTGGCGCATGTAAGTAGACTTACCTGCCATATTAGGGCCTGTAATGAGTAAGAATTCCTCATCATCATGATTTAGAACAATATCATTTGGTACGAACACCTCTCGTTTTAAAAACTTTTCAATAACCGGATGGCGACCATCACGAATATTGATTTGACCATTCATAACAATAGTTGGACAAATATAGTTTTCTTCGTATCCGACTAATGCTAATGAGCATAATACATCAAGGTCTGCAAGAGCTCGAGCGGTTTCTTGTACCTCTTTGATAACCAGTTTGATATCATTGCGTAATTGTTGATATAGTTCGTGCTCCAACGCAATAATTTTATCTTTTGCACTGAGAATTTTAATTTCAAACTCTTTCAACTCAGGTGTAATATAACGTTCAGCATTGGCCAAGGTTTGTTTTCGAATAAAATAATCTGGCACTTGTTCTGATTTACTATGTGATACTTCAAAATAGTAACCAAACACTTTATTATAACCAGTCTTAATTTTTGAAAGCCCTGTAGCTTCTTTAATATCCGCTTCCATCTTGGCAAGCCATTGCTCGCTATTAGTCGCTAAAGAACGTAGCTCATCTAAATCAGCATTAAAGCCATCTTTAATAACTCGACCATCTTTTAATGTCAACGCTGGTTGCTCTGCAATAGCACGACATAATAAGTCATAAATATCTTTATGATCTTGAATGCGTTCATTAATCGACGTTAAAGCTAAACTTGAACATGTACTTAATACATTCTTAATATCCGGTAAAACTGCTAATGATTCACGAAGGGCTGTTAAATCTCTTGGAGATACCGATCCGGTTTCAACACGACCTACAATGCGTTCAAAATCGTAAATACAATCTAAAAAGCTACGAATATGAGAGCGTTCAGCACCGCGTGTAATGAGTTCTGCCACGGCTGCTTGGCGACGTTGAATTTGATTTACATCAGTTAACGGACTTTCAAGCCATTGTTTTAAAAGGCGTGCCCCCATTGGTGTCAAGGTACGATCTAGCACATCAAGTAAAGTACCTTTTTGACCGCCATCACGTAAATTGTGAGTAATTTCAAGGTGACGCAAAGAAGATGTATCAAGAATAAGGCGATTACCTACACTTAATTGATGTACATAGTTGATATGAGAAATTTCAGACTTAATTATATCTTCTAAATATAAAAGCATATAACCTAAAGCTTCCCATACATCCTCTTCCATAAGGCCTAAATCACCAAAATGAGTTACAGCTTTTTCAGCTACTTCACGCTGTGTATAGTATGTAGAAAAAGGAGAAAATACGACATTACTAAATTGATTTTCAATAAAATCTCGAATATCTTGCGGTAATATCGTTCCTTCAGGCAATATGATTTCACTTGGTCGATACATGCTGAGTGCATCATACATATCACTACGTTTTTCACAATTTGTAATGCGATGCCAAATAACTTCTCCTGTAGATACATCGGAAAACACAAGAATCCACGCATCTTTTACCATATAAAATAATGATAAAAAGTTATTTGATCGTGCATCGTTGCCATTTTCTGTCATCACCGTCCCCGGTGTAATGACTTTTATAACATCGCGCTTAACGATGCCCTTTACCGCTTTTGGATCCTCTAATTGCTCACAAATAGCAACCTTATACCCCTTTTTAACGAGCGTTTCAATGTAGCTTTCAGCAGCATGAAAAGGAACGCCACACATCGGTGTGCGTTCCTCATCTCCTGTAGGTCGACCTGTTAAGGTAATATTAAGTTCACGAGATGCAACTAACGCATCATCATTAAATAATTCATAAAAGTCACCTAAGCGAAAAAACAGTAATTCTTCAGAGTATCTAGATTTAATATCTAAATACTGTTCCATCATAGGTGTTTGCTTTTTACTCATTTTCACCTCATATATTATGAGTCATATCACAGATTCCGCTTATATTCGTATATACCCATGCGGTTATTGAACAAATATATGAACGGATACAACAATTTATAAATAATAGGCGCTAAGGACAACATACTTCCTGTAAAATTAATCAGTCCAGTTTGTTTAAGTTTAGGATTCATATCTACAATTTCATGACCATCCTTACTTCCCCATTGAAAAGTAACATCCATTTTACTAAGCATATCATGTTGTTTACTACGTTTTGCCACGTAAGGAGAAATCATATCAAGATATAAGGTAAATTCTTCAAAAGAATCAGTCAGTAATCCTAAGAATTGCTTCATTTCATCCAGTGTAAGATACATAACTACCCCTTCACTAACAAGCAATAGTTTTCGGCCATTTATCTCAATATTTTTAGTCCACAATTCATCAGTTATAGAGCTCACTACGTTATGTACTCGTTCATGAGGCTCAAAAAATTGTGAACGTGCCTCAATTACTCCGGCAAAATCGATATTATACCAATCAATATAACCGTTGTCGACTCGATAAAACATAGTATCTAAACCGGCACCTAATGATACGACGATACAATCTGGATAAAGAGATATAAACTTTCGTATCTCATTATCGATAACTTTAGCCCGTCCTAAAATACCATAATAGGACATCTTAACATCTTTAAATTGATCAAAATCATACTCAATCTGATTTATAATCTCCCAGGATTTTTTATCCTTCAATACGGATTGTACAGACTCGTAATCTTTTGCTCTCGCATATAGTGTCAATAATGCCGTTTCGCCTACAGCGTTTAAATCTAAATTCATAGTTACACCTTCTTTATAGAAAATATGATATCTAAATGGTGTTCATACCTATGAAAGTCATCAATATACAACTTTTATATTATTCTATTATTATAACACACATGATTTCTAATCAGTATCTATGATAAAAAAAGAACATCGTCACCATATGTTTGGCACACTAATTTTAGATAAAAAATCTAACCTTAGAGTTAACATAATAGTGACGAGTTCTCTTTAATTCTAATCGTTTATTTTAAAATACTACCATAACAAACCCATGTTTGAGCTTTATCGATATAAGCTGGTACAGTTTGACCGATTGATAAGGACTCGTCTTTTGGTAATAAAACCATTTTATTACCAGACGTACGACCGAACCACATATCTTCATCACGAGGACTTGGTCCCTCTATAATAATATCAAATACTTGTCCTTCCATAGATTTATTTAATTCATAAGAAATTTCATTTTGTACATCCATCAATGTCTGCAAACGAACGCGCTTAACCTCTTCAGGAATTTGATCATCCATAGTCGCTGCTGGGGTACCAGAACGCTTGGAATAGATAAAAGTATACGCCATATCATAGCGCACATCTTTTAATAACTGTAATGTAGCTTGAAAATCTTCCTCAGTTTCTCCTGGAAAGCCTACGATGATATCCGTAGTCACCACTACATCTTTTATTTTTTCACGACAATAAGAAAGCAATTCTTTATAATGCTCCACCGTATAATGGCGGTTCATTTTTTTAAGAATACGGTCAGAACCAGATTGAATTGGTAAATGTAAATGCGTAACAATATTAGAAGATCTACCAAGTGCATCTATCATAGACTTACTCATATCTTGAGGGTGACTCGTCATATAGCGAATACGTTCTATACCTGGAATACCATCAAGAGCATCAACTAATGTACCAAAATCTGTACCATCTTTAAAATCTAGGCCATAAGAGTTTACATTTTGCCCCAATAAAGTGATTTCTTTAAAACCTTTAGCCCCTAGTTCTGTAACCTCTTTAACAATAGCCTCTACAGGACGGCTAATTTCTCTACCACGTACATGGGGAACAATACAATAGGTACAAAATTTATTACAACCATTCATAATAGGTACCCATGCATAAAAAGAGCCATTTGGTTTTGCTTCTAATTCAGGTAATACAGTGTTATCCATATCTACGCTGATTTGATGCGTGTGACCGCGTTGTACCTCTTCAATCATCTCATTAATATGTTGAATATTATGAGTACCTAATACAATATCAATATGTGGAGCTCGTTTAAACATTTCTGCCTGATTTTTTTGAGCCATACATCCTGTAACGGCGATAATCAAGTTTTTATTATTACGTTTCAGTCTTTTTAGTTCACCTATGCGGCCATAAACTTTAGTTTCTGCATTTTCGCGCACTGCACAAGTATTTAACAAAATTAAATCTGCAGTTTCAACTTCCTCTGTTGGCGTATATCCAACAGACTCTAGCTGATGGGATAAGCGCTCAGAATCGGCGGTATTCATTTGACAACCATAGGTATAAATATAATAAGACTTCATTCTAACTCCTAAACTTTAACAATCTTACGTTTTGTTTCAATAATATTCTTAACTTTAATGGACATACGTTCAATAGACATGCCGGTAATATATTCAATTTCATTGCGAACAGATTTTTGTACCTGTTGCATCAATGGTTTAACAGGATATCCATGTTCAATAACTACAGCCATATCAACAACAAGACCGTTTTGACCTTTGTCGCTTTTTTTAAAAGAAATTATACTGGTCTCATCGACACCAGCTACTTTTTTTAACCCATTTCTAATCAATTTAATGATTACTTCATCATCAAAAGTGAGTCTACCATAGTAACTGAAAGCAGGACGTACAACAGAACGCTCAAAACCTTCAGAACCAATTTGACCTAATGTATCTTGGTCTTGTTTCTTCAAAGTGCGGCGACGCCACATGGTTTTAATTGGATCGATTAGATAACCTCTAAAGTGCGGCTTTAATTCCATTGTTGGAACAGGAATAATATGTTTGCCTTCTTTCAAACGTGCATGTTGTGCCTTTTCAATTTCCTTAGGTGTTGCAACATCTTCAATGCGAATATAACGATCAGGATTTTGCAAACCTAAAGCTTTAGTAATCTTCTTCACCATATTATCAGAGGTACCGATAATCATAAGTTTATTAGGTTTAATCTTATCTAGTTGCTCACGTACGGACTTAACTTGCACTTCATCTTGGAAAATAGCGCGTCGAACAGCTTTTAATCGACTAGACTCTTTTTTTGCAGAAAAGCCAGCCACGATTTTATTATCATGAATCAAAATACCATCATCGATAATACATTCAATTTTATTTTCATGAGCAACTACGAGTGCACGATGACTCTTACCTG
>NZ_CAUVFT010000026.1:0-30182 GCF_963551295.1 uncultured Veillonella sp. | reverse complement strand
TATATTATGAAAAGAAACTCATTCCTACACAGAAATGAGTTTCTTCGAATTACGATTTCAACTGGATGTCTTGGTCTGCCTCATTTTTGAGTATAGGTTCACCTGTGCTTAATACGGATTCACGATTCACAATGCACTTAGTTACTTCCGGCATGGAAGGAACTTCGAACATAACGCGTTTCATCACCTTTTCAATGATAGCACGCAAACCACGAGCACCTGTTTTTCGCTGTAAAGCTTCATCAGCGATTTCTTCTAATGCATCTTCAGTGAAAGTTAATTCTACACCATCAAGGGATAGAATTTTTTCATATTGTTTTGTTAATGCATTTTTAGGCTTTGTCAAAATTTGAATTAACGCATCTCTGTCTAACTGATCTAATGTTACCATTACAGGTAAACGACCAATAAATTCAGGGATCAAACCAAATTTTAATAAATCTTCAGGTACAACATCTTTTAAGATAGCCGATACATTACGTTCTTCTTTACGTTGTACATCTGCACCAAAACCAAGTGTTTTCTTAGCGGTACGTTTAGTAATAACTTTGTCCATACCATCAAATGCACCACCACAAATAAAGAGAATATTTGTAGTGTCGATTTGAAGCATTTCTTGATTAGGATGTTTTCTACCACCTTGAGGAGGAACAGAAGCAACGGTACCTTCTAAGATTTTAAGCAATGCTTGTTGTACACCTTCACCAGACACATCACGTGTAATGGAAGGGTTTTCAGACTTACGAGCAATTTTATCGATTTCATCGATATAGATAATACCGCGTTCAGCCCGAGCTATATCATAATCTGCAGCCTGAATAATTTTGAGTAAGATGTTTTCTACATCTTCCCCCACATACCCAGCCTCAGTTAAGCTTGTAGCATCTGCAATAGCAAATGGTACTTCTAGCATTTTCGCTAAGGTTTGAGCCAATAGTGTTTTACCACTACCAGTAGGACCAATGAACAATACATTAGCCTTTTGTAATTCTACATCATCTACTACATTATCTGTTTGTAAGCGTTTGTAGTGATTATATACGGCCACAGCTAAAGAGATTTTAGCATCATCTTGACCAATAACATATTCGTCAAGATGAGCTTTAATATCTCTAGGCGTTGGCAATTCTTTTAAATTAAAGTCATCCGTCTCAACCGCACCCAACTCATCTGCAATGATACGTTCACAAACTTCAACGCATTCATCACAAATATACACGTTAGGACCTGCCACTAACTTGCGGACTTCTTCGCTTGTGCGTCCACAAAAACTGCAGCGCATAGTGTCTTTATCTTTTGCCAAGGGGCGCCTCCATTACTTGCTTTCTACAGGTTCTCTTGTAAGTACCTCATCGATTAAGCCGTATTCAACAGCATCCTGAGCACTCATGAAGTTATCGCGATCTGTATCGCGAGCTACTACTTCAATATCTTGTCCACTGCGAGAAGCTAAGATACCATTTAACTCTTCACGCATGCGAAGAATCTCACGGGCATGGATTTCAATTTCAGATGCTTGTCCTTGCACACCACCTAATGGTTGGTGAATCATAATGCGTGCATGAGGCAACGCATAGCGTTTACCTTTAGTGCCAGCTGTTAAAAGTACAGCACCCATGCTCGCCGCAGAGCCTACACAAATAGTAGACACATCTGGTTTGATATATTGCATTGTATCATAAATAGCCATACCTGCGGTTACAACACCGCCAGGGCTATTAATATACAAATGGATATCCTTATCAGGATCCTCTGCTTCCAAGAATAACATTTGCGCAATAACCGCATTTGCCACATTATCATCGATGGGCCCACCAAGGAAAATAATGCGATCCTTTAACAAGCGAGAGTAAATATCATAGGAACGCTCTCCGCGTTCACCTTGTTCAACTACAATTGGTACATACATATAATCACCTTTTCATGTACCTCGTTGAGCAAACTATTATTCTGCCGCTTCAGCGCCTTTTGCATTATCAATAATGAATCGAGCTGCTTTTTTGCGAGCTACAGAGCCTGCCAACATAGCTACACGACCTTCTTTTGCAATAATATCCCAAACTTCTTTAGGATCTGCTCCAAAGTTTTGAGCCATAATGAAGATTTCACGGTTCATATCATCTGGAGTTACTTCGATACCTTCAGCAGTTGCGATAGCGTCCAATACTAAATCAGCACGTACGTTTTCAGCTGCGGAATCTTTATATTCAGAGCGTAAATCTTCGATAGTTTTGTTGGAGAATTTCAAGTAGTCATCAAGTTTCAAGCCACGGCCTTCCATATTCATAGCCAACTCTTGAATCATTTGTTCTACGCGATCTTCAATCATTACTTCTGGGATTTCTACAGTTGCATTTTTAACAGCTGTTTGAATCAAGTCCGCATTGTAAGTATCGATTGCACGACGGGAAGCCTCTTCTTCCATTTTAGTGCGAAGATCTTTTTTCAATTCTTCAATAGTTTCGTAAGAGCTTGCTTCTTTGGCGAATTCGTCATTCAACTCAGGCAATTCTTTACGTTTAATATCATGGATATGAGTTTTGAATTCTGCTTCTTTACCAGCAAGTTCTGCTACAAAGTAGTCTTCAGGGAATGTTACTTTTACAGTTACATCATCACCAGCTTTAGCGCCAATCAATTGATCTTCGAAGCCAGGAATGAAGCTACCAGAACCGATTTGTAATGGGTAGGATTTACCTTCACCACCATCAAATGGTTTACCATCAACGGAACCAGCAAAGTCGATTACTGCAAAGTCGTCTTTTTGAATTGTAGCGCCTTCTTCAGCAACAACCATTTTTGCTTGTTGTTCACGAATATTGTTCAACTGTTCTTCGATTTGTTCATCAGATACTGTAGCATCTTGTTTATCTGCTTCTAAGCCTTTGTAATCGCCAAGTTTAACTTCAGGGCGTTTAGTTACAGTAGCTTTGAAAATCAAATCTTTGCCTTCTTCGAATTGTTCGCGTTCGATTTCAGGTTCAGATACAGGCACGATATCATTTTCACGAAGTGCAGCACTATAGTTTTGGCTAGCCAATACTTCAAACGCTTCTTCCAAGATAGCTTCTTTACCGAAGTTCATTTCCAAAATACGGCGAGGCGCATGTCCTTTGCGGAAGCCAGGGATGTTCACTTGACCTGCAATGCGTTTTACAGCTTGTTTAATGCCCTTATCTACTTCTGCTGCAGGTACTTCAATAGTTAACGTTACTACGTGTTGATCAACAGGATTTACAGTTGCTTTCATTTAAAATATGTCCTCCTCGAAGGGCAATATGCCCAAATTTCTGTAGTATATTATGCACTCCTAATAATAACATAAATGCAAGGTCAATGCAATTCTTCTCAATATACACTAAAAGACCACCCCAAAACGGGTGGTCTTTACATATTTTACATAATTATGCCAATTAGTTATCTTTAGCAATCAATTTGATAATGTCCCGACGAGACAAAATTCCAATCAAACGGTACTCTTTATCTACAACTGGCACATTTTTCAAATGTTGATCAAGCATAACAGATACAATTTCTTCTACATCTTTATCCGGTGTGGTTGTAATTACTTCATCAGTCATCAATTCATGAACGTGAGATGCCAATAATTTTTTAAATTGAGCATTGTATTCACCGATGCCATTGTAATAGATGCTAGCGCCTAATACATTAACATAATGAGGCACATGAGGACGTACTTTTTTATAAAGTAAATCACCTTCAGAGATAATACCTAACAACTTATTATCATCATCCACTACGGACACAGCTGTTAAATTATATTTAACCAATAAATCAGCTACATCAGAAATTGGCGCATCTTTGCCAACAGTAACAGGGTATTTATTCATTACTTCTTGGATTTTCATAGTGAATTCCTCCTTACAAATACATCTTGCTTTATTATACTATTCGCCACAGTATAATAAAACTCCTTTTTTCTGAAAGTATTATACAAATAATTTTTAAGTCTACGTCTTCTACCAATGATAAGGTTCATTACGATTGATTTTTGATGCTCGATAAATTTGTTCTACAAGTAGCAATCGAACCATTTGATGAGTAAAAGTCATAGGGCTAAAAGATAATTTATAATTTACAGCCTGACGTAATGTATCACTCACCCCAAAGGCACCACCAATAATGAAAGCCATATCGCTAACACCATCCACCTCAAGCTTAGATACCGTCTTAGCAAGTTCTTCAGAGGACATTGGTTTGCCATACACGTCAAGTAATACGGTATACGCATTTTTAGGGACCACTTTTAATAAACGGTCTCCTTCTTCTGCAACGACTTGTTTGCGATCCGCATCACTCGGCTTATCTCCAATTTTACTTTCATTCAGCTCTGTAATTGTAATGCCACCATAGGGGCGCATACGTTTCACAAACTCTGCTACGCCCTCACGTAAATAAGCATCCTTCAATTTGCCGATACAGACTACATAAAATCTCATTTTTACCTCTCCACAGATTGGATGGACACAATTTCATTAGGCTGACCATGTTGTAACTTCATTTCAGGTCCAATACGAACACCACCATCAACAAGCATTTTGCCAATGGTTTGGGTAACGAGGACAGCGTTATTATTATTTTCAGAACGATGGGCCAATATAACTTGCATAAAATCAGGACGTTTCATCATGAGTAGTGCTTGCGCAGCCATTTCATTACTCAAATGACCTTCATCACTAGCCACCCTTTGTTTCAAAAACGGCTGATATGGTCCGAATCGCAACATATGAGGATCATAATTCGCCTCTAGCACTAACAGAGTCGTATCATCAATTCTACGTAAAACATCATCTGAAATCACGCCTGTATCAGTGACAATAGTTGCCTTATCGTTCCCAGCAAACACATTTATACCAATTGGATCAGCCGCATCATGACTTACCGAAAAAGGTTCCACAATTAGACTCCCCAACGTTAAACTGCCCTTTGTAAGCTCGATTAATCGATTCTTTGGTACGATTAACTTATCTTGGATTTCACGCCAGGTACCTTGCTTCGTATACACAGGAATATCAAATCGTTTTAGTAATTGTTGTAGTCCCGCAATGTGATCACTATGTTCATGACTGACAAATATACCCTCTACCTGTGCCATATCAATATGTAATTCTTTTAACCCATTGACAATGCGCCGACAACTGATGCCTACATCATGCAATATTACGGAGTTCCCTTTTTTTATCACTGTACAATTGCCCTTACTACCACTGGCAAGGACATGGACCTCCAACGGTGAGGATTCACTCATCAAAACACTCCATATACTTAATCATAAATCTATTATTTCTGTAAAAGTCAATAGCTTATTTATTTAGTTAAATATTGTATTAACTCATTTAAATTCAAGCTATTATTACGTTCTTTCAGATAATTTAGTCAGACGCTCTACAAAATACGACATATTAGCCTCAATATCTGGCCCTCTGCGGAACATATCGCCTCCAACGAGGAACATCGTATCATTTCCGTACAGCTCAACGAGTTCATTAAGACGAGCATCTGTAACGCCACCACCTGGTGCAGGGCAAGCCGCTTTCATCAAGCCCATTGGTCGTTTAATGTAAGAGGAAATTCTCTTGCATTGCTTCTCTGTAAAAGTAAAGCGTCCACCATAAGATACGAAGATTGGCATATCAGCCCCAAAAATACGAGGTAATAAACCTAGTTGTAAGTAATCGGCTACACCAGATACACCAGGGCTCACAAATCCACCAGAATAAGCGGGATGATGAATAATAGGCAATCGTAATTTTTCATCAGTAGCTAATTTGTGTAACCAACCGAAACCAACGAGACCTACGGCCACCATGAGAGCAGTAGCACCAACCTCTTTAGCAAAATAAGCACGTTCTAACACATCTGTACCATCACCAGATACGTTTGCAGCATATAAAGTATGTGTACCATGTGCAGCATTCATTTCCTGTACCATAGCAGCACATCGTTTTACACGATCTTTATATTGAGAGAAGGACTGATTAGAAATACCATGATCATCCTTTATGACATCTGCCCCACCACATGTATAGGCTCCACACATGCGAGCCAATTCCTCATTTGGTGTTCCCATCGGCTTTACAACGGCTTGAATCATCGGGCGCGTCGGAGTTTCCACTAAACGACGAATCCCCTGTAAGCCAAATCGTGGGCCCTTAAACACATCGTAAAGTGTTGGACATAGCTCAATATCCACCACCCAAATATGAGGCTGTAACGAAGAATTGCCAAAGACAACATTTAAAAATTGTGTTGCTTCTAAAGCTGTAGTATCTACGTGATATGAAATACGAGCCAAATAGTAACGAGAGGTATCAATTACAGCATTTGACATCACACCTACATCGATATATGGAGAATCTTCCACCATATGTTCAAGAGATTCTAGTCGACCAGTAATAGTTTCTTTAATGTATGGATCCGTTACAAACTCATAGGGAAATTCTATGGTTTGTTCTACTTGAACCGCCCAAGCAATTGATTTTGCTTCTTCATATGTACTCGCTTCTATTCTATATGTAACTATAAATCGCTCGTCTTTCATAATGCGTCTCCTTTGCAATAATATTATTTAATTATATACCAAAGTAGTATACGATTCCATAAAAAAAGGCCTCACTCCAAATTAGAGTGAGGTCTTTTTAACAAACGAAAACATATATATTGATGTTTTACCTATACTAACAAGGTTTCTACTGTGAGAGACAATACATATAATCGTATGAGAGTAAACTCGTCTAACTATATCTTATTGGTAGAAATGTTTAGGATAACCTTTGAATCGTGTAAAGTGACGATATTTACGAGTCGCACGATTAGGTTCGTTAACAGTTTTATAACCAAAACCATTAAACATTACATTTAAAATAACAGCGACTATACTACCAGCTGTGATACCAGACTTCAAAAGAATTTGAGCCCATGCTGGAAAGTGTGTATAGAATTGAGGTGCTGCAAGAGGAATCATGGATACCCCAATACTAATGGCAACTAGCATCAGGTTATAGTTACCATCGAAACTAACTTTACCAAGAGAACGAATCCCACTGGCGATAATCATGCCGAACATAGCTATCCCGGCACCACCTAATACAGCATTTGGAATACAAGCTACGATAGCGGCTAATTTAGGGAAAAGGCCTAATAAAATTAAAATTACACCAGATGCTGCTACAACGAAACGACTCTTAACACGTGTTACAGCAATAAGACCTACGTTTTGAGCAAATGCTGTATACGGAAAACTATTAAGGATACCACCAATAATAGTGGATAAGCCATCCGCACGAAGTACCGCAGCCAACTCTTTTTGACCAATAGGTTTATCTACGATTTCTCCAACTGCAATACTATCACCAGTTGTTTCTACCATAACTACGAGCATTACAATAATCATAGATACAATAGAAGCAAAGTCAAAGGTTGGAAGGCCAAAATAGAATGGTGTCACAACAGAAATCCATTGAGAACGCCCTACTTCTGAAAAATCTGTAATACCAACAATCATAGCTAAGGCTGTACCGAGAATAAGCCCAACTAAGATTGCCAAATTACCAAGGAAACCTTTACCAAATCGATAAGTTAATACAACGAGAACAAATGTAGCTACACCAAGAGCTATGTATAGTGGATCGCCAAAGTTTTTATTGCCTACGCCACCCCCCATCCAGTTAACAGCTACTGGCATCAAGTTGATACCAATAATAGTAATGATAGTACCTGTTACTACAGGTGGGAATAGCCGAATCAAACGACTGAAGAACGGTGCCACAAGGAATGTAAAGAGACCAGCTACGATAATCGCACCGTAAATGGTAGTAATATCATGCTGCTGACCAATCAGAATCATTGGACCTACAGAAGCAAATGTAACACCTTGAATAAGAGGAATGCGACCACCGACAGGTCCAAAACCTAATGTTTGAATCAATGTAGCTACACCACATGTAAATAAGTCAGCTGTAATCAAACGAATTAAATCTTCAATTGGCAAATGCATAGCTTGTGCAATAATAATTGGTACAGCTACTGCCCCAGCATACATAGCCAGAACGTGCTGTAAACCATAAGCGAATAACTGCGGGATTGGCAGCATACCATCTACATGGTCGACACCAGATGCACCTTTACTCATAAGAATCACCTCATATCTTACGTTTTAGTTACTAGTTAAACAATATAGTCATACTATCGTACATGATAGAGTTTAGAAATCTCATCGACTTCACGTGGGAACCTTGATGGCTAGGGGCAAAAGCCCCTACCATTAAGCAAATATTCTATTTTTTATAACCTGTATGTTTAATCGGCAAGGACCTACGTGGTTCTCCGTCGATACGACGATACGCATTTGCAATAGCCGGTGCAATCGGAATGCTAGAGATTTCGCCAATACCTTTAGCACCGTATGCATATTGTTCTGGTGTCCCTTTTTCGATAAGACTTACATGAATTGGAGGACATTGGGTAGCTCTAAGAAGTCCTAGCGTACCGTATTTAGATGTTACATACCCTTCTTTATAAGGGAAGTCTTCTGTAACGGCATATCCCATTCCCATAATGGCACCACCTTCGGCCTGACCTGTACAGGATTGAGGGTTGACCACACGGCCTACATCGTATGCTACATGTAAATTAGCAACCTTATTGTCTTCACCAATTGTTGCTACACATGCACCATAACCATAGGCAACGTGATTTTTTGGATGCGATTTATCAGAATTAAATGGATCCGTTTCACCGAGAAACTCTTCATAAATCTCTACGCCATTCAGTTCTTCTAATGTTTTAGTATCTAACATTTCTTTTAAGCGAAGACTTGCTTTGCGAGTTGCTTCACCGGTAAAGAGTGTTTGACGAGATGCAGTAGTTGTACCAGAATCTGGTGTACGCACTGTATCAGGACGTTCTACAAATACTTTATCCGCCGTTAAGCCTGTTGTTTCACAAAGTACTTGTGTTGCCATAGTAGCCATGCCTTGACCAATACAAGCGGCACCCGTACGAATACGAACTTTACCATCACGTACTTCTAAAATAACGCGACCCGTATCAGGTAGTCCTACACCAATACCACTATTTTTCAAACATACCGCAAGACCAGTACGATCAGAGGCATAATATGCATCTTTTACAGCTTCCAAACATTCTACTAAAGCGGTTTCTTTGGAACAAATTTGGCCGTTTGGTAATGAGTCACCAGGGCGTACAACATTTTTATAGCGGAATTCCCAAGGATCCATGCCTACCAACGCAGCTAATTCATCAATATTTTGCTCTTGACCAAAGATAGTTTGTGTTACGCCAAACCCACGGAATGCACCACCAGGAACAGTATTTGTATAAACACATACACCATCAAAGGCAAAATTATCAAAGTGATAAGGGCCACAAGAATGAGTACCAGCACGTTGAAGTACAGGACCACCTAAAGATGCATACGCGCCACAATTAGAAACGATATTTACCTTACTTGCTACCAGATTACCTTCCGCATCACAAGCTGTTGTAATATCCATTTCCATCGCATGACGTTTAGTATGGATATTAAGACTTTCTTGACGAGAGAATAGAACCTTAGTTGGTTTACCTGTAAGCCAAGCTACGAGAGATGCATGATGTTGTACGGTCATATCTTCTTTACCACCAAAGCCACCACCTACGAGCATACTGTGAACCTTTACAGCCTCATTCGGAATACCAAGCATACGAGCAACTTCACGACGATCATCATAAACATTTTGGCTACCTGAATACAGATGAATTTCATCTCCCTCACGATATGCAACGGCACATTCTGGTTCCATAAATGCATGGTCGGTTTGAGGTGTAGAATAATGATTTGTTACTACAAAAGCAGCCTCTGCAATAGCCTTATCTACATCGCCACGAGATAATGTTTGACGAGATAATACATTTCCGTCTGGATGTAACTGAGGAGCATCTGGTTTTAGTGCTTCCAATGGATCTAGTACGGGTTCTAATTCAGTATAATCAACTTCAACTAGAGCCAATACTTCGTCTAAATATTTCTTTTCTGTAGTTGCAACAAGTGCAACTGCATCGCCTACATAACGTGTAATATCACCTTCTGCGATAAGTACATCCCAATCCGGCACTAAATGACCAGTTTTATTGAATGGTACATCAGCAGCAGTCAAAGCCGTTACACAGGCTGGGTGTTCAAGAGCTTTAGACACATCAACGCGATCCACTCTAGCCCGTGGATATTTAGAACGCAATGCCTTAGCGTAAATCATACCATCCATATGAATATCATCGGCATATTTTCCCGTACCTAAAGCTTTTTCCTCCGCATCGACACGATGTAAACGAGCGCCTACAGCAGCATTAGTATCCTTTTCCGGAACAGGTAAATTCTCACGAATCATTTTTGCTGCTAGCATAATGCCTTCTTCAATTTTCACATAACCTGTACAACGACAAATATTACCTAAAATAGCTTTTTTAACATCTTCAGATGTAGGGTCATTATTTTCATCAATTAGGACCTTTGCACTAATAATCATACCTGGTATACAGAAGCCACATTGCACCGCTCCACATTCACCAAAAGCATAGGTGTATACAGCTTTTTCCCTATCAGTTAAGCCCTCAATCGTTACAATTGATTTGCCATCTAATTGGGATAATTTACTAACACAAGCTTTTGCCTTTTTCCCGTCTATAATTACTGTACACGTACCACAAGCACCAGCACTACAACCTTCTTTGGTGCCTGTCAGCTTCAAATCAGCTCTCAAGAAATCAATTAAGCGCTGATCCTCTTGAGCCTCATAATAGGTGCCATTCACTTGAAAGCGGTACATATATAGTCCTCCTTTCATTAAGGAATACATTCACCAAGATATGATTCTATTAAAGATCCATCTTGTACCACATGGTGACCTCTGAGGATTACATCACGAACCATACCGGTTACAGATAGTCCCTCATACGGTATATAGTCAGCCTTTGTATGGGCAGACTCTATTGAAAGAATGTGTTTTACATTCTTATCTACGATTGTAATATCTCCATCACTACCTACAGCTAATGTACCCTTCTTAGGATACATGCCATATAGTTTTGCTGGGTTTTCACTTACTAATTTCATAAAATCTACGGCACTCATATTGCATTGGTTTACCAATACATCATAAGCAACGATGCCCCGTTCCTCAGCACCTGGAATGCCACCAGGAATACGAGTAAAGTCATGACGACTTTTTAATTTTTGCCCTTCAAAATTGAAGCTACAATGGTCGGAGCCAATAGTTTGGAAAGTACCATTTACTAAAGCGTCCTTCAGTGTCATTTGATCTACTTCAGTTCTAAGAGGTGGACTCATCACGTATTTAGCCCCTTCATAATCAGGTAAACTATATCGTGATTCATCAAGTACCAAATACTGTGGACATGTTTCACAAGTCACTGCATGCCCTAGTGCACGTTCTCGAAGGATTTCTTCTACCCCTTCCTTAGAGCTTACATGCACAACATGTACTGGATAATCTAGAGAAGCGCCGATTGTACTAAATCGTTTAATCGATTCCGATTCAATCATAGCAGGTCTTGTAAGTGGGTGATTACTTATATCTAAGTCACCGCACTTACGCTTATCAGCTACGAGTGCATCGATGAGGTCCCCATTTTCACAGTGAGCCCCTACAAGTGCGCCTGTTGGTTTTATAGCTTCAATAGCGTCATAAATTTCTCGGTCCGTTAAACGGAACCCATAAGCTAAATATACCTTAAAGGATGATACACCAGCTTTAACCACTTTCGGTATTTCACTGGCCACCGTATCATTCATTTCTACAAGCTCCATATGGAATTTGTAGTCACAGGAGCAATGCCCTGCAGCACGCTCCTTATGAACCTCTAAGCCTTTACAAAGGGAGCCCTCCTCAGGAGAAGCAAAATTGATAATTGAAGTAGTCCCACCAAGGATAGCGGCCTTCGTACCACTATCAAAATCATCCGCAGTCGAGGCTAAAGCATTGGTCATTTGAAAGTGTGTATGAGGATCTATAAATCCTGGGAATACGTAGCAACCTTTTGCATCAATTACTTTAGCCCCTTCTGGAACAGGAACGTGTTCATCGATGGCGACAATTTTATCACCATCAATTAATAAATCTCCGGTAAGGATTCGATCAGTTAAGACCAATTCCCCTTGTTGTATGATAATCATGATACATAGTACACATGCTCTTTACGGAATGCATGTACAACTCCTTTCAATTCTTCAGGTAATGCATCAATGTCACATACGGCTTCTTCACCTTTGAAGCGATAACCACAGCTAGTGCCTGTGATGTAGAAACCATCATTTGTACTATCTGCTAAAGCTTCAGCATTGTGGAAGAATGTAATGCGATCCTTGTATGGTTGACAAGGTTCTACGCAATGACATGCACAGTTACCACACTCATTACAGCTTTGATCAACATGGACGATCAATTTAGCATCATTTACAGTAACGACTTCATTACATCTATTAGGACATACGCGAACACAAGCACCACAAACTACGCGGCAGTGATAGTCAGAGCTACGTGTACTAGGGAAGGATGGCATTGCTTCACGTTTCTTCTTCATAGCATCGCTCTTCTTGAAAATTTTGTTCTCAGCGATGTCTTTAGCAAGTTCAGCGATAAGTTCTTTATGAACTTTTAAAGCAGCTTTGTAATCAGTAGATTCTACTTCGTCTGCTAAACCTTTGAAAGTATTGTAACCTTCGCCTTGCAGAAGAATTGTACATACTGTTACAGGCCAGATACCACAATCAAAGATAGCTTTAATGTTTTGTTTTACAGCACCGCCGCTATAAGACATTGGTAAACGTTCGCCGAATTGAGCACTTAAAAGCTCAGCTACACCAATTGTTACGGGTAACAAGGATTTACCAGACATGTACATTTGCTCGCCTGGCAATTCATTGTTGTGAATTTGTACAGGGAATGTATTTGTCAATTTAACGCCAAAGATCTTGTTGTGTTTTTCACCAAGAGCGATAAGACGTTCTAACATTGGAACAGCTTTATCGAATTGAAGGTCAACTTCAAATTGATGGTCTTCAAAGTCAATGTATTCAAAGCCAGCTTTATCCAATAATTCTCTAATGCGTTTTGGACCTAACAATGTAGGGTTGCATTTTAAGTATAGGTGAAGACCTTTTTCACTGATAAGGTACGAACAAATGGATTCGATTTCTTCTGCTGGGCAACCGTGCATTGTGGACAATGTGATTGCTTGACAAAGTTCATCACCAATAGAGTTGATGAAATCAGCATCGATATGTTCAAATTCATCTACGTGGTCAAGGCACCATTGTTTACAAGTATCCCACATTGGAGATTGAGATGCACTGCGCATTGTGTTGATGAATTTATCAACCATAGGGCTCTTGATACCAGCCAAGTTGTAGCCAACACTCATGATGAATAAGAATCCATCTGGATCGCCTAATCCTAATTCTTTAGAGATTAATTTTAATGCGAACCAAGCTTTAATGTATTCATCAGCAGCTTCATCACAGCTATATTCAGAAGACCACTCTACGTTGTATGCTTCATCTACAGAGTAGATACAAGGTCTAGGAATACCTAGTTCTTCACCATACATAATTTGTACGGTTTTTAATTCGATGCAACGAGCACCAGCTACATAAGATGCCACAATATTTTGTGCCAACTGTGTATTAGGGCCAGCTGCTGGACCTACAGGATTTTCAATGGATTTACCAAAGATAGATAAGCGTTGATCATGATTCGTACGATGAATTTTATTTACATTGTAAATACGATTGTACATCTTGTACTCAGTCATAATGTGGTTCATCAAATTTCCGAAACTTACCGGATACATAATGTCACTCATAATGTCACACTCCTTTAAAGCGCTTGCGTTATGGGTTTAGTCGTTTCCATAAACCTTTAGATGTTGCTAAAACTTCGTCCATTACTTCAGCTTTATCAATGCCTTGTAATTTACGATCAATCATGCGTGGTACACCATCACTAATAGTTGTTACTACATACATACCATTAGCACCGAATAGTAAGTGACCATTGATGTTGTTTTCATCAAGTGGTGTTGGTGCTGCGTAATCAAGAACAATTACGTCAGCTGCGGCACCTTTTTTAAGGATGCCTACCGTAGTATCGAAGAATTCATTAGCCATTTTGCGGTTGTTTTCAAATAGCATATAAGGTACTTCTCCCCAGCCTACATATGGTTTATGTTGCTCATGTTTCACAAGACAATTCGCTACTTTATAAGATTCGAGCATATCATTTGTATAACCATCTGTACCAAGACCAACAGTGATTCCTGCATCTAATAGTTTCAAGATATCTGTCGTGCCTACTGCATTACCCATGTTACTTTCTGGGTTATGTACGACCTTAGCTTGAGATTTTTTCAATAATGCCACATCTTCGTCAGTTACGTGTACACAGTGACCAGCGATGCTCTTAGGGCCTAAAATACCTGCCTCTACGAGACGTCTAACAGGTGTCATGCCATACTTTTCTTTACTATCTGCCACATCTTCAGGACCTTCTGCAACATGAACATGATATCCCAACTGATCCTCATTATGAGCTTTCACATAATCTAATGTTTCCGTGCTCAATGTGAAAGATGCATGCAAGCCCATCATCGCCGCCAGTCTGGATGAATCTTGTTTTGCTTCTTTACCAAAACGTACGTTTTCTGCAACAGCGGCTTTCATTTGATCTACGCCATTGCGGTCGGATACTTCATAGCATAAACAAGAGCGAACGCCGAATTGTTTAGCTACATCTGCAATGATGGATAAGCTGTTAGGCACTTCACCATAACTTGCATGGTGGTCAAAAATAGTAGTTACACCATTTTCGATGCAGCCTAAATACGTAAGTAATGCACTTGCTTTTACATCAGGAGCGGTCAATTTATTATCTAAGTAGAACCAAAGGCCTTCCAAGATTTCACCGAAGTTAGTCGGTGCTGGACCTGGCAACGATAAGCCTCGTGCAAGAGCGGAGTAAATATGATGATGTGCATTAATGAAACCTGGCATAATCAAGCCACCATGAGCATCAATAATTTCTGCGTTTGCATAAGCTTTGCATAATTCATCATATTTACCAATATCAACAATTTGAGTCCCGTCGATAGCAACAGCACCATCATAAATGATAGGTCTATCAGCGTCGCGAGTAATAACAGTACCTTTTCCTAATATAATCATTTGGGCACCTCCTCAACGATTCGTTGAAATGCATACTTATAAACTTATATATTATTATAATACGATACGCGTGCCTGTTTTTCCTGCTATACCATCTTTAGATTTCTCTAATAATGTAATAATAGAAACACGGCCTTTTTTGGATTCTGCAAATGCTATAGCGGCTTCTACCTTTGGTTTCATCGAGCCTTCTGCAAACTCACCAGCTGATACATATTCTTTAGCTTGTGTAACAGTTATTTCATCAAGCCATTTTTCATTTTCTTTACCAAAGTTAATGGCAACTTTTTCAACAGCTGTTAAAATAACGAGAACATCAGCATCAATTTCTTGGGCCAATAAACTACTAGTCCAGTCTTTATCGATAACAGCAGCTGCACCATGAAGTTCATTCCCTTCTTTAGTTACTGGGATACCTCCCCCGCCACAAGCAACAATTAATTGTTTGCCTACTAAACCTTTTATAGCTTCTAGTTCAATGATTTCTTTTGGTGCTGGAGATGCCACCACACGACGATAACCACGACCCGCATCTTCTTTTACCACATAATCGTAATTCTTTTCTGCGTATTCAGCTTCTTCCTGAGTCATAAAGTGACCAATTGGTTTTGTAGGATTTTGAAAAGCTGAGTCATTTTGATCAACAAGTACTTGTGTAACCATAGTCATTGTTGGCAAATCTTCAATGCCACGATTTAAGAGCTCTTCGTGAAGAGCATTTTGTAAGTCATAACCAATATAGGCTTGACTCATTGCTACGCATACAGATAATGGAGTATTTGGTTGACCCTCTACTTCACGAGTCAACGCAGCCATCGCATTGTTGATCATACCAATTTGAGGTCCATTACCATGTGTTACCACTACATCACAATCAGCTTCTACTAAATCAATGATTGTTTTAGCTGTACTTTTTACTGCAATTTTCTGTTCTGGTAAGGAATTGCCTAATGCATTTCCCCCTAATGCTACTACAACTCTCTTTTTCATGTTATGCCTCATAACAAACTATTAAGAATAAAAGGAGCCATCAATACGGATGGCCCCTAAACTTTACTTTACGGTTGAACTCGTTCGGTTCCCTTCCGTTCTAATTCTTTTAAGGTTTCTACAGGATTTTTAAATTTGCTAAGGAAAATCATAGCTGCAATAACATATGGTTTGTAGCTTGCTTCCTTGTAAAGAGGTATACGATAGCGGTCGAACACTGTTGCGTCCACTTCACCTTCATCACAACTTACACCTGTAATATCTGCCGGTAAGCAATGTAAGTAAAGAGCTTTACCATCTTTAGTGAGACTCATCATCTCTTCCGTACATGCCCAATCTTTATGTTTACCATTTTCTTCAAGAAGAACTTTTTCTAATGCTTTAATGCCTTCATGATCGTTTTCACCATACAATTTAGTACGTTTTTCCATCGCACCGAATGGAGCCCAACTCTTAGGATATACGATGTCTGCATCTTTGAAAGCGTCCTTCATGTCGTTAGTTCTACGGAATGAACCACCACTAGCTTCCGCTTGTTTCTTAGCGATTTCTTCAACTTCCGGCATTACTTCATACCCTTCTGGATGGGCTAATACAACTTCCATACCAAGACGAGTAAATAAGCCAATAGCACCTTGAGGTACGGATAAAGGTTTACCATAGGATGGAGAGTACGCCCACGTCATAGCAATCTTTTTACCTTTAAGGTTTTCTACACCACCGAATTCTTTGATGATATGAGCTGTATCAGCCATGATTTGTGTAGGATGATCGATATCACATTGTAGATTTACAAGTGTTGGGCGTTGCTCTAGTACACCATCCTCATGACCTTCTTTAACTGCATCGGAAACTTGATGCATATAAGCATTACCTTTACCGATATACATATCATCACGAATACCGATAACATCTGCCATAAAGGAAATCATATTAGCTGTTTCACGAACTGTTTCACCGTGAGCGATTTGAGATTTGCCTTCATCTAAATCTTGAACTTCAAGACCTAGCAAATTACAAGCGGAAGCAAAGGAGAAGCGTGTTCTTGTAGAGTTATCACGGAATAAAGAAATACCAAGACCGCTGTCAAATACTTTAGTAGAAATATTGCGTTCTCTAAGAGCACGTAATGCATCAGCTACTGCCCAAACACCTTGCAATTCATCATCAGATTTCTCCCAAGTTAAGAAGAAATCTTCGCCGTACATTTTACTAACGTCTAGTTTTTGTAAAGTTTCAATACTTTTATTGAAGTCTGTCATCTGTAAGTCCTCTCTTTCAATTCCCTAAAGGGCTACTTAGGATCTAACTTTATATGGTACCTCATCAAATGGGGAGGTACCATATTAAATTTGTAGTTATCAACTATGTTATAATTATTTCCGTATTAAATAGATCTAATTCACAGAACATGATATTAGTCTTTGCAGTATACAGATGGTAATAATGCATATACAGCAGCACATGTTACAAGATCTTGTTTCCATGTAATTTCGTTAGGAGCATGTGCTTGTGCTTCTGCACCAGGACCGAAGCCAATACAAGGAATGCCATTACGACCCATGATAGATACACCATTTGTGGAGAATGTCCATTTATCAGTTAATGGACGAGCTTTACGCATTTCAACTGTATCTTCTGCACCAATACGTTCATTGCCATATAAGCTAGTGTATGCTTCTTCCAAAGCTTCTGTTACTTTATGATCTTTAGGAATTACCCATGTTGGGAAGTAGCATTCGATTGGATAGGTTAAACCAGTCCAAGATGGACGAGCATATTCGTACATGGATACTTTCGCACCATATTCTTTAACATGTGGCAACGCTTCGATTTCTGCCAAACAACTTTGCCAAGTTTCACCAGCAGTCATACGACGATCCAAGGAAATAGCACAGGAGTCAGCTACTGCACAACGGCTTGGAGAAGTATAGAAAATTTGGGAAGTAGTTACTGTACCGCGACCTAAGAAGCGAGCTTCTTCGTAATGGTCAGGGTTGAATTTAGGGTCAAGCATTTTAACAAGACCTTTAATTGCTGTGCTTTCATCGGCAGAATTAGCATTCAAATCACGAATGTCTTGAAGAATATCTGCCATTTTATAGATAGCGTTGTCACCGCGTTCCGGCGCAGAACCATGGCAAGATACGCCTTGTACGTCTACGCGGATTTCCATACGACCACGTTGACCGCGGTAGATACCGCCATCAGTTGGCTCAGTGGATACTACGAATTCAGGACGTATATTGCGTTCTTTAATCATGTATTCCCAGCAAAGACCATCGCAATCTTCCTCTTGAACTGTACCTACAACAAGTACTCGATATTTGTCGTTAAGAAGGCCTAAATCTTTCATGATCTTAGCGCCGTATACAGCGGATACAATACCACCCAATTGGTCAGATACGCCACGGCCACCAATTTTAGTTTCGTCTTCGAAACCATCATATGGATCAAAATCCCAATTGTCACGATTGCCAATACCAACTGTATCAATATGTCCATCAAAGGCAATGAGAGTTTTCCCTGTGCCCATATATCCGAGAATATTCCCCATAGGATCCACTTCAACTTCATCAAATCCTAGATCTTTCATTTCTTGTTCTATACGTTTTACATGATCTTTTTCTTCAGCACTTTCTCCTGGAAATGCTACGATCTCACGTAAAAACTTTGTCATCGCTGGGCCATAAGTTGCCGCTGCTTGTTTAATTGCTTGTAAATCCATAATTAATGCCTCCTAACGATCTTCACCATACCACATAATGTTTTTATATCTTTCAGGATCCGTATCACCTTCAGTGGAGAAACAGAGTACCTTTGAAGACGCATCTAATTCTAACTCTTTCCGTAAGTCTTCATATTCCGGCATCGTCATAATTGCCATTACAAGACCTAATGGAACTGCACCAGACTCACCAGTAGTAATTGGAGTATCGCCTTTAATTGGTGCACCACCAACGCGCATGCCTAAACGTGCCACCCAGTCAGGCGCAGAAACGAATACATCTGCATGATTTCTTAAAATATCCCAAGAAACCGTGTTCGGTTCACCACAAGCTAAACCTGCCATAATTGTTTCTAGATCACCTTCTACGATACGAGGTTTACCATCATCAGCTACAGCGCCTTTGTATAAACAAGCTGCTGCTGCCGCTTCTACAACAACTAATTTAGGTTTTTTAGCCACATTGCTGTATAGATTAGTGAAGTAACCCACTACAGAACCGGCAAGGGAGCCTACACCAGCTTGTACAAATACATGTGTAGGAACTTTACAATTATCAGCTTCTAATTGATTTGCTGTTTCCATAGCCATTGTGCCATAGCCTTGCATAATCCAGTTTGGAATTTCTTCATAACCCTCCCATGCAGTATCTTGAACTACAACACCGTTAGGAACTTCTTTAGACTTTTTAGTTGCTAAGCGTACACACTCATCGTAGTTGAAGTCTTCGATTGTTACGGTAGCGCCTTCGTTTTCGATTTGTTTTCTACGATATTCTGTAGAACCCTTTGGCATAAACACTACAGATTTTTGACCTAATTTATTGGCTGCCCATGCTACACCACGACCGTGGTTACCATCAGTTGCAGTAAAGAATGTAGCTTGACCAAACTCTTCTTTTAATTTTGCAGATGTTAATACATCATATGGTACATCCTCAACAGCTTTACCAGTTTGTTGCGCCACATATTTTGCCATCGCATAGGAACCGCCTAATACCTTAAATGCATTAAGGCCAAATCGGTAAGATTCATCTTTTACAAAGAGTGCATCAACACCGATATGAGATGCTAAATTCTTAAGCGATACAAGTGGAGTAATGCTATATTGTGGAAAACTTTCATGAAACGCTTTAGCTTTCTTAACCTCTCTAACATCCATAACGGACAAAAACTTGTCACTTGATGGTGCCATCGTATTACGTTTCCACTGAATTCGTTCCATATTTGCCTCCTAGGATTCTTCCTTTACAGTATTTAAATCACTATAAAGAGTAAACTTAGAAATATTAAAATACTCTGCTATCTTCTCAGAAGACTTCGAGATAAGAAAAGCCCCTTTTTCGTTTAAATAGGTAATAGCTTTTAAGCGTTCCACCTTATTCATCAATGGTCCTGGTTTACCAACTATACGTTCTACATCTAGTAATAAATCACCTAATAGTTCCGATACACTCGTCGTAATTTTTTCAACAGATCCTGCATCTTCCTGACCTGTATTGACCAGACTATCCAAAAGCCGATGCATCAAAACAAACTCTGTTATATCTTGGTTAATCCCCAACAAGTATGCTATACGACCTGTATCATCACGAATATACATGGTAGAAGATTTTAATATCCGGCCATCTTTAGTTTTTGTGAGATAACCAAATCTACCCTCGCTACCATCGTCATGACTCAGCACATCTAAAACCACATGCGATGGACCATCACCAACATGTCGATTAGTTATAGTTCCATTCTCAATATATACAAGAGACGAATTGATATCCCCTTGTAAATCATGAATCAATACTTCACAGGATGGGCCAAATTGCGCCGCTAATCCATGGGCTATGACTTTTATTCGCTCTAATGTACTCATTGAAATAACCCCTCTTCCAATGTCATTGGTTAACCTTTCCAGTTTAAATAACGCCAGCCCGGTTAATAGCTAATATAAAATTAACCCTAACTATTTTTGTATCAACCTAAATTTTTGTTAGGTTCTTTAACTAAATTATAGGGCTATGTGTACAAAAATGCAATACAATTATGCATTAAAGTTATTTATAATTATACGCTTATATACACAAATAGAGATAAAGATAAATAAATATTATGATTTTCATCACATTTACTTAACGATATTAAAATTTTTAATGACCTTTGCTTTATCATACCAATCATAAGTACATGAAAAAAAGGCTGTAATAACGAATTATCGTCATTACAGCCTTTTTATTATTAACTATTAGTATTTATTTAGTAGTTGAAATCAAATTAAGCATTTGCTAATGTTTTACCTAATTCTTGGCATTGTGCATTACCATCATCATCAGGTTCGCCCAAGATTGCTACGCCATCAGCCACTAATTCGCCACCAGCATCTTTAATTCGAGTGCCCCAGTCTTCCAACCAAGTGCCACCCCAACCATAGGAGCCAAAGATCGCTATTTTTTTACCACTCAACTTGCCTTCTAGTTCAGTGTAGAATGGTTCAAATTCGCCTTCTTCTAATTGTTCTGCACCCATATCAGCACAGCCAAGAGCTAATTTTTCATAAGCTGCTGCTTCATCAACAGATACTTCAGAAACGGATTTTACTTCAACTTCTTGACCTGCAGCTTTAATACCTTCAGCTACTTCATAAGCCATGCGTTCTGTATTGCCTGTACCGGACCAAAAAATTACACCAATCATCTTGTACCTCCTAGGCCGTTCTTGCGACCAATGAACTAAATGTTTTTCCCAACATCAATTGAGTTTGACAAAATTCACGACATGCTTTGTAACACAAGAAAGAGCGTTGCGCATTTACCACATCATGGTAAACCTTCCACTCTCCGCACATTCGGTATCCTCCACCACGATAAGAAATAAAACATTTCACATCCTTTAATGGGTAACCTAAAAAAATGCCGATTTCATGTGGAAACTCAATGCTTACTTCCATACGATATCTAAGATGTTCAAGCATCTCCATAATGCTCATTCGATCATGATAACCGTAGGCTTTCAAAAATAACATCACCGCAGGTTGCCGTACATAGTCTCTTAATTGCTTCTCACGGAATACCAATAATAGTCTTCGCGCTTTACAACGACATAATTCAAAGAAGAACAATCCTTTTTCATTGAACGCTTTATTATATTCTGTCAATACAAATTGGATTTGTTCATTCATGTCCCGTGGAATAGAAACCAAGTTCGATAGCTTAATACCTCGAATTGCCGGTGCACAATGATATCCAATGATATGGTCAATTGAATTCATCATAATAGTACCTGCCTGTTGCACATCGTTAGAACTTCCTCTAATGAGAATAATTCCTATAGGCTCATAGTACTCTTGATGAGAAAAATTGTCAAGAATAATTGATATATATTTTCAATAATTATTTATTATTTGGTATGTAATAAACCTTTAACTTTAGGGAATACAACACTATCATTAGCTTCATCAACAGCGATTAAATGAGCATTTGGTCCTGTATATTTATCTTCAGAAATACTAATATGTAATATCTCATTATAAGAATTATTATTAGCTACACTTTTATGTTTCAATGTGCCTTCATAGGCATTGCCTTGTTTTACTAATGGATTTATTACCGTAAAAGTGCCAAGCGCAGGGCTCTCACCCTTGTTAATAGCAGCGGCCAATGCACCAATTGAGGAAGAATCTGTATTCATATGTTTTGCTTCACTCATACGACCAAATAATTGTTTACCTAATACAACATTAGCATAAACAGCATATCGCATTTCGTTTTCTGTTTTAATATTTAATGTATATACATCTGCAGAAGATACACCTGCTTCAAGAAGTACAGATTTAACGTCTTTTTTCCCTTCCCCTGCAAATAATGCTTTAGGATTGTTTTGATACATAGTAACACCTTCAGGCAATTTAACACCTCGATATGTTACAGTTTGACTTCTACTTAAAATGGACTTGATATTTGCTGCAGAACCCGTAGCTGGCACAGATGCCAACACAGCCGCTGCCGTAGCAAGTAATACTAATTTCTTCATGTTTTTCCTCATCAAAGCTTTAATATAATAAGCTAGCAATACAACATCTAGGGATTAAAGCCAAACAATGGCTTAGTCTATTCTAAACATCTATTGTCATTAAAGTATTTATAGTAATAACCCAGTGTTAAAGAACCGCCCACCAAGGAGCGGTTCTTTAACATTATAGTAATATAAAATATACATTATATTATTTCTTTTGTGCCTTAGCCCAACTATCGCGTAAGCCAACAATACGATTCATCACAATATGTTCTGGAGTACTGTCTTTATCAGTTACAAAGTAACCTTGACGCAAGAATTGGAAATGATCACCTGGTACAGTTGTAGCAAGACTTGCTTCACCTTTACTGTTGAACACTTGCAAGGACTCATGGTTGAAATCGCCCAAGAAGTCTTTACCATCCGAATCTTCTTTAAGTAAATAATCATATAAGCGAGATTCAATATCTACTGCAGTAGATGCTTCAACCCAGTGCAATGTGCCTTTTACCTTACGAGTGCAACCGCTACCACTCTTAGTTTCTGGATCATATGTACAGTGTATTTCTGTAATATTGCCATTTTCATCTTTAATAACATCAGTACATGTAATGAAGTATGCACCTTTTAAGCGTACTTCTTTACCTGGTGCTAAACGGAAGAATTTCTTAACTGGTTCTTCCATAAAGTCACTTCGTTCGATGTAGATTTCACGACCAAATACAACTTCACGGTTACCAAGCTCTTCATTCTCAGGATTATTTTCAACTGTGCAAAGTTCAGTTTGTCCTTCTGGATAGTTAGTAATGACCACTTTTACAGGATCAACAACAACCATAGGGCGTTTAGCTTTAAGTTTCAAGTCCTCTCGAATACAGAACTCAAGCAAAGCAATATCTACAACGCTATCAGCTTTAGCTACGCCAATACGATCACAGAAGTCACGAATAGATTCCGGAGTATACCCACGACGGCGCAAACCTGAAATAGTTGGCATACGAGGATCATCCCAACCAGCTACCAGACCAGCTTCAACGAGAGCACGCAATTTACGTTTAGACATAACCATTTTAGTTACATTTAAGCGAGCAAACTCAATTTGTTGTGGAATTTCAGTATCATCCCATTCCTCTAACACCCAATCATATAATGGCCGGTGAACTTCAAATTCCAATGTACAAATAGAATGCGTAATGCGTTCAATAGCATCTTCAATAGGATGGGCAAAATCATACATAGGGTAAATTTTCCACTCATTACCCGTATTATGATGCTCTGTATTTACAATACGATAAATAACAGGATCACGCATTACGATATTAGGATGCGCCATATCGATTTTTGCACGCAATACCTTTTCCCCATTTTTATACTTGCCAGCCTTCATTTCTTCGAAGAGTGCCAAGTTTTCTTCTACACTACGATCACGGTATGGACTATTGACACCAGGAGTAGAGAAATCGCCGCGATTTTGTTTAATTTCATCTGCAGTTTGATCATCTACATAAGCCTTGCCAAGGGTGATTAATTTCTTAGCATACTCATACATTTGATCAAAATAATCAGATGCATAACGTGGTTGTTCATTCCAATCAAATCCAAGCCATTTAACATCTTCCATGATGGAGTTTACATATTCGACATCTTCTTTTACAGGATTTGTATCATCAAAGCGAAGATTTGTTAAGCCATTGTATTGCTTGCCAATACCAAAGTTAAGGCAGATAGATTTAGCATGGCCAATATGCAAATAACCATTTGGTTCAGGTGGGAAACGAGTCAATACACGACCACCGTACTTGCCAGTTTCGTTATCTTTGTTGATAATAGCTTCAATAAAGTTAACAGATACAACTTCTTCAGGAGCTACACTTTTTTCAATGTCTTTATGTTCCAACGTTCTTACCTCCATAGGAAAAATATTCTTTTATTTTACCATATTTTGTATAAAACCGCATATCTTTTAATGTCTTGCACTTTTAGTCGAAATCAGTTAAATCAACGCCAGCCTTTTTAAGCTCTTCTAGCGCAGACTCTACATCCATTTGAGGTTTCTTATAATTTACTTCTTCATTCACACATGTTTTTAACGGTTTCTTATGAACGCCGGCAATAATATTATCCGCTGTCAAAATAGACATGTCATAACGAGTTCTATCTGTGTAAGAGCCAATATGTGGTACAATGAGGCAATTTTCTACATCTAATAATGGATGATCTACTGGTAATGGTTCTGGATCCGTTACATCGAGGGCTGCATAATCGATTTCACCCGTTTTAAGGGCATTGATAAGTGCCTCTGTATCTACGATAGGTCCACGACCAACATTAACAAATAAAGCGGTATTCTTCATTTTCTTGAAGAATGCCTCGTCACACATATGATATGTTTCATCTGTTAATGGAGCCATAACGCATACTACATCACTAATGGCTAATAAATCATCTAACTCCATATAAGTAGTCTTATGAATCTTATCATCCAAACGTTGGTTACGATTATGATATACAACAGTCATACCAAATGCACGAGCACGACGAGATATAGATACGCCGATAGCCCCCATGCCGATGATACCAAGAGTACGACGACTCAAATCAAAGCCTTTAATATTAGAAGGTCTTTGAGCCCAACGACCGTCTTTTACAAAGTTAGCATTTTCTATAATACGACGACTAGCCGTGGCAATCAACGTAAATGCAAGTTCTGCTACCGTTTCATTGAGAACACCTGGCGTATTGCCATAAGGAATACCTGCCGCTGTTAGTTCATCAATATTTACATTATCATAACCTACGGCCGCTTGTGCTATAACCTTTAATTTTGGTGCATTCTTTACAAGATCACCATCTACATCTAAAGGTCGCACACACCACAAACCATCCGCATCAACGAGCCATTCCTTTAATGTCTCACGTGGCATTACTGTCTTTTCAGTCCATTGGCGCACCTCTACATGCTCTTTTAAATATGCAATCGCATCTTTGCGAACCAGTCCATTTACTACTACTAGAGGTTTCTTTTCCATGTATATCCCTCCCTAAAAAATTCTATGTATTATAATTATATTTTATACTAGAAAGCTAACGTAATACAACAAAAAGGAGTAAGGTCAAAACCTCACTCCTTTTATGTATAATTTAAATTTGAACTAGTTCAAATCTGCAGTACAGTTAGGGCATTTAACTGCATTGATATTGATTTCAGATTTACAAAATTGACATTCTTTCGTTGCAGGTGCTTCTGCAACTTCCTCTTCTTTCGCAGATTTCATCATTTTAGCCAAACCACGAACCATCAAGAATACAACAAATGCCAAAATCAAGAATTGAATCAAATCAGTAATAAATGTACCATATGGCAATACAGAACCAGCTGCACGAGCTGTAGCAATATCAGCACCAGCCATGAATGCATCTTTAGAACCTGTGCTCAATGGCAAGTACAAATTACTAAAATCAATACCACCTGTGAATACACTGAGAACAGGCATAAATAGGTTGTTTACAACAGAATTAACCAATGCTGTGAAAGCAGCACCAATAATCATACCAATAGCTAGGTCCATCATATTGCCTTTGAAAGCAAATGCTTTAAAGTCGTTTAAAAAGTCTTTCATTTTCATACTCCTAGATACGTTTAATTGAGAATGCATTAATAACAGTACTAATCATAAAATAAAGGTAAAAAGATGTCAAGAAATTTCGATGTAGTTTTTAAAATTTAGTTAATATAGTTTTTCATAATTCTATCTATTATTGTAATAAATCACTTATTATGCGTATTTTTTACACCATATTTCCTATGCCTACACTTTAAAACGCTATGTTACCTCCTAAAAAATAGAGTCTAACTAAACTTTGGTCAGACTCTATTAATTAGAAGTAGTAATGTATTACTCCATTAACCTAAACCTAGCGAAAGAAGTTTAGCACGCTCTATTACTGCAATAAATGCAGGTGGTATCATAGAAGCATCTAAAAATTGACTTATACGACGCCCTACAATCACTCCTTTATTGGCATAGAACCAAGAGAAGTAATAAATATGTAAATCATCCAACTTACGATCCGAAATATTTGGTAAACATCGTTGTACAATTTGGCTTTTAGTAATACCTAATTTAGCATAACCACGCCGCGCCATATCCTTTGTTACCATCGGACGAGCGTCATCAATAATGTCCTTGATGATGGCATCCATTATGGAACGCTTGTGCATCGCAAGTAAATACGATACAAAATCCATTTCAAAACAGATTTCCTCCGTATAGAATATATTGCTATGTGCTTTTGCATATTTTCCCTCAACATCGCGATCATAGAGCGCTACTGTAGGAATAGAGAATCTATTAAACAATTTTTGCAATTTACTGATAGAGGACTCGCCCCGAGCGTTGATAAGACAGATTCCAAAATAGTCAAAGTCCACGCCTAATTTTTTACCAAAGCCTGTAAAGCTACCGTACTCAGTCTCCCCTTCTACGATGATAATACACCGAGCGTATAGAGCCTCTTTTGCCTCAGGAAAATGCATAATCAAGTGTTTCTCTACCTCTTTAGGGAAATTGAAAGTAACTCCACACGCTGCACAAACCATATTATTTTCATCCCGATAAAGCCGAATAATATGACGATAATCGTCAACTAGTGCATCCGTACTGTGAGTAACCACAAAGAGCTGTCCTAATAATCCATCTATTTTAAAAATATCTCGCAGCAATGCTAAAAACTCTTCATTTTCATTAGTTGCAATTTGACGGTAATAATTGAGCACGGCCCGTTGCAAATACGGACTTAAATGTAGCTCAGGCTCATCCACACTTATAAAGATTGGTAAAAACTTGTGTCCCTTTGCATCATATACAAGTAAAGATTCTAAATTTGTAGTTGCACTACTCACTTTCATATAAATTTGAGCCAAAATCTTGAGAGCCACAGCCATAATCAATCGTACATTATCAGCAGAATACTTACGTTCCATAGCGGAGGATGTAGACAATACCTCTACAAGATGTTGAATATTGAGCATACAGTAAGGATCTAAATCCTTACGTAAACTAACAATTTCACGCTGAAAATCATCAGTAGGCATTTCTAATCGAGACACATAAGCTTGTAATAGCTGCCCTAATTCTACATATATAGAGGACGGTATAGAAAACAGTTCCTGCTCTGAGGTGTCGCGATGACACACATATAAAGCATGACGAATCATAGACAACGGCATAGGCTCAATCTCTGCATCAGTGACTCTGTATAATCGTGGATATACCTCTTGTACAACTTGTTCAAGTCGTAAACGGTAGGTAGGTCCCTCATCAGCAGTATACATGCTTTTATAATTTAACTCACCTAAAGATATTTCAAAATCAATGCGGATAGGCTTGTTTACATCCGTAAAATCACTTTCAACAAACCCATTGCACTCCATGATAATTTCTAAGAGATCTAGGAAATTAGACTTACCTACCGCATTCTCACCGACAAAATAATTAATATCATTGTGAAAGCTCAACGTTACATCCGCTAAGTTCCTATAGTTTTCAATATGCATCCATTTTATATACATAGCTCCTCCGTCTGTAGCTACTTTCAAAATGAAAAAGCTCTAGTATATTTCATTACAATAAATCACTAACTAATACCCCTGTATTTTATCTTTTATGTAAAAAGGTGCCAATCACGAATGTAATCAGCACCCCCACTGTCATATACAGTCTGATACTGTATATATTCGACATTTATTTAATTTTATCCTCTATAACCTTGCCCTCTCTTAATGGACCACTCTGTTCTTTAAGACGCGCCAACATGACAGAGGATATAAACATAGCAATACCAGCTCCTACTGTTGCTATGGATAAGCTTTCACCAAAGATTAAGAACCCATAGAAGGAACTAATAAATACGCCAACGTATTGCAAGAATTGAGCCACTACAGCATTGGTCGTAACAAAGGCGCCAGTCAAGAAAAACTGAGCCACTACACTAATACCACCGATAGCGAAGATAATGAGCCAATCTGTACCTTGAGGCATAACGAGCTCATCTGTAGTAACCAAGCCCGCAATCATGCCAGTAATCATGAAATAGGCCATGATTTCAAAATTACTATGTTTTCCGCGTTTACTAATAGTTCGTATCGTCGTATAGGCCGCTGCAGCTAAAGCAGCACCTAAAATTGCTACCAATGCATACCAAGAAAATGATTCATAACTAAAAGGATTTACCATTACTAAGACAGCAATCAAAATGACTCCAAGCCATTTGCCAGCCCCTTTAGGTATCGATTCCTTCAGAAACAGAGCACTAAAGATAAAAACAAATATTCCTGTCGTCTGAAATAGAATTGTTGCATCAGATAATTTTATGTGTACCAATGCTATGAAATTACATACCATACCAAAACCGCCGTATAAGCCACGCATGACGAGGAGCCCCCGATCCTCTTTTGAAAATCGGATGCCCTTCACATACATGATAATGAGCACCGCAACAGTTCCAAAGAACCCACGGGCAAAAGCGATCTCCCCAGGTGGAATATTAGTACCCAACAATTTTACGAATACATTCATCGTACTAAATAAAAATGCGGATAACAATGCATATATAAGGCCCTTTTTAGCCATAGCCCCTCCTATAATTATATTTCTCTATATAATTATAACCCCAGATTTCTATAAATAATGGATACATCAATACATACTAACAAAATTTCATATCATATATGATGAATGTAAATTTAATGAAAAAATGAATTTAGTTAGTTAATCAATAAAAAATGATTACTCAATAAGAAACATATAGATATGCCGCCCTTCTAATGAAAGGCGGCATTATATTATTTAGAGAATGTATCTACAAAATCTAAGATTTCTTGTTTCATATTCTCTTTGTCGATTGCTTTTGTAAAGCGCAATGATTTGGATTGTAAGGCTTCCAATTGTTTAGGGAAGGCCACTCCCGTTACAGCAGAGATATTATCTAAGCTTTCATAAGGAGTCTCGCCCACCTTGATATCTAATGCCTCACAGATTGGTGTAGGGAATTTAAATGGATGTGCTGTAGATGCAATCACTGTATGACGAGCGCCATCTTCAGGATGCTTCTCCAACTCCTTCATATACGCCCCCATAGCAACCGCCGTATGAGGATCCATTACATAACCATAAGAATTGTATACTTGTTGAATGATCGCTTT